>WJIL01000131.1 GCA_014730275.1 Candidatus Lokiarchaeota archaeon
AGCTATCATTATAGTGAAAATAGCGAGAATCATAATGGTAGCGGCAATCCTTCTACGCAATCTCCATCCCAGAATAGAATAGTATATCCCCTCCCTAAAAGCACTTTGTTAAAATAAATCTGCAAATTCGGAAAACACACAGAGAAAAGCACATCGAATCTCTCGGGATAGAAGAGAATGAAAAGAAGTACGCCTAGAGCATAGTCTTCTTCGACGGCTTCAGCTGAATTTGCGGATACTGACAAGTATTGCAGCCCTGAATATTTCACTAGCAGTATCCTTCATCTTCGGAATGAAGATTGGTAGTCCGGCTGTAGTGCTATCAGCAAAACATTATCGGTCCATTGTAACACCACAGAAAGGACAGGCAACACTTCGTCCGGCTTTGAGTTCGTCAACTGTATTTGCAGGCAGCTTGGCACCACACATTGGACAAAGCCAAGCGTTCAATTTCTGGCTTATTTCGTCGATTGCTGGCATAATCATGGCTTCATCTTCACCAGACATCCGTACTTTGCACGTGGCCCCTTTGACTCCGTCCTTCCCTGTTATTGTTACCTCCACACCGAGCTCTTTGTCAGTATAAACACCTTTGGCCCATCCACTAGCTTTCACTTCTACATGATCACCAACATGGCTTAATTCGCTAGAGACTTCAAAGAAATTGGAACTTTCCAGAAGCTGAATAGTCTTTGAATGCATTTCCTGCGGAGTCCAGTCTTCCACTTTCACCATCATTTCACCATGCTTCAGAGAACCAAGTTTGAGTTCAAATTCACCTGGTGAAATGGTTTCAGGGTTGAGCAAGTCACATACTGACCTGATTTCGTATGGTTCGGTAACAACTGAATGACCCTTCCCGCGCGAGTCCACGTAATTTACACTTGCCATCAAAGTTCCTTTCACACAGTCTTGAGCCGGGAGCAGACTAAAGGTCGGAGTTCTGAAACCGCCGGGTTCTATTTTCGATAGCTCCCGTGAGGATGCAGTGTCAAGTTTAAGTGAGTCTCGCGGATAGGATATCAAAGTTACTGCGACATCCGTTATGACATAATCAGATTCATTGAGCACTTTAACCTTGAATCGGAATCTATTGCCTACGAATTCGCCCCCTCTCAAAGCTTTGATTCTTGTATCGGATTTGGTAGACCTATCTTCGCTTTTCACAACTGTTGTCGAAGACTGACTTGGTGATGTTTTGCTTCTCTTCCTGAGTAATACAAAGAGGCCTATGCATGCAACAAGCACTGCCCCTCCACCTATCGATGTGATAGCAACCATCGGGAGGGTACTCGCTGCGGGGGCGGTCGAAGATAACGGTTTTACGCGTACTATTACGGAATCCGAAACTTCATTGCCGGAATCATCAATCAAAATCAGGGTATAGTTCCAAGTACCCACGTCAAGTCCATCTATGGAAATGTCTATGCTTTCCATATCAGATGTCCACTCGCCTGATTCGTTGAGGGTGCCGTTCCGCAGTATCTTATAAGATGAAGGATGAGAATCCGAAACATCCCACGAGATGGAATTGCCATTCTCACCTTCTTCATATTCAACATTAGGAGGGTGGACTATGTGAGGTGACGTATTATCTTCTACAAATACCAAAACCGTATCTGAGGCTAGATTTCCTCCTTTATCTTCAACAACGAGGGTATAATTGTATGTTCCCAGACTAAGGCCCGAAATTTGTATAGAAACCTCCGAATCAGATGTGTTCCATCGATTAGACAGTAGTATTGAATCATTTCTCAAAATTCTATAGGTCGATGGATGCAGATCCGTTGGGGACCATGAAATGGTGTTACCTGATTCCCCCTCAGCATAATAGACATCTTCTGGTGAGTCTACATCAGGTGCGGTTCCGTCTTGAACTTCCACAAATACAGAATCGTATGCCGAATTTCCCGCCTGATCTGTCGCTACTAATGTGTAATTGTGGACCCCAATACTCAACCCGTCAACGCTAACAGACACAGACTCGCCTGTGTTATTGTAGTCATCCGATTTTACGATTGAGGAATTCTGAAGAATGGAGTATATACTAGGATTCGCGTCATCAATATTCCAGCTTATTTCGTTCCCCGTTATTCCTTCGTCATAGACAAAATCGCTGGGGCTGCTTGTTACCGGCATAGTGTCGTCGGTGGTGAACGAAAAGCATTTGCTAGTCCAGTTATTATATGTATCATTTGCATACACATTCAGAATACGATATCCATCGCCAGAAGGAACCGACATATCATAAGGCGCACCCAAGGTTGAGTTGACAGAACCATTCCAATTGTAGAAAACTGAACTTATTCCATTTTCATCGCTTATTGCAAGGTCAATCATTGTATCGGAATTACAGACAGTGGAATTAGTAGGGCAATTTAGGGAAATGGAAGGCGGATGCTGGACTTCAGAACCCGTCGTGTAGGTGACGTTGATATCATTTACTCTCATTGTGTCGCATGGTGAATACGAACTGTGTGCCATACTGTGAATTGAGACATGCTCTATTCTCCTGGTTGCGTTCACTTCTCCACTTTCAGCAAGTCTGAATTGTCCAACTCTGGGTATTTCTGCATAAATGCCAGTTGTGTTCTGATACACAATCAGAGTCTCATTATACGGTTTCGAAACCTTCCAGTCTAGAGTATCCGGAGTAGTTACCAAGCTTTCATTTTGGAATTTCCAGCTAGCTACCCCTTTAATGTCATCAAGTCCCGCCCAACAATCTGACACGAAAAGGCTTGCGATGCTTCTATTCGATGAATCGTGAAGAGCTACTTCAATAACGCCAAGTTGACTGGATGCAGTCGAATCTAGTTCAAGACTTGCCTCGAGTTTAGAGAACTGAGAAACAGAGAAGGAAGTGGCAAACGTGTGATACCTAAGAGGGCCATGCCAATAATCCCCCGACCCGTAAGCGGTCGCGTATATGTAATCTCCACTGGATGTAAGTTCACCAAATGACACATCAAGTTCAGGGTCACGAGGCCAAGAATTATCTC
>WJIL01000132.1 GCA_014730275.1 Candidatus Lokiarchaeota archaeon
GTGCTGTCCTGTCAATCTTCAAAACATGGAGCCTTTCTATCTTCTCCCCGGGCCGACTGGCTTGACGAACGGTTGGAATGGGCAAGAGCTGCTTGCCACATATTGAGCTTGCTAGGTAGGCTGGATGTTTTTGAACAGGAACTCAGTGTTATCGACTATCCTGAACATACCACTCCCCAAGCGTATTATGACTTCATTGAGGAACACATCAGTCCGACAACTGGGAACGGAAATCACTTCGTTATACCTAATATTGATGTCTTGGGATTTCTAATTAATGCTGTACCATATGCAGTTGTGTTTGCCATTATTATCTCGCCATTTTGGTACCTCTATCGAGCTGACAAACGAAAGAGGGAAGAAAGAAGGCGCAGAAAGAAAAGGGGTCCTAGCTAATACTTCCATAACCAGATTTGAGTGTTATCTGCCCCCTCGATTATGCCTGAATCCTAAGGGGCGAAGGCTAGTCCACAGAGTCATCCTATTTGCAGCGATTTGCCAGGAAGTGGATTATCCTATGGAGCAATCACACGAGAGATTTTCCACCGGACTGGTGAGTCGTGGGATATCAGTACAGTTGAACATGCCGTGAAATGAAATATGAATGGCTGAATGGAAACAAATCAAGAAAGAAGAACGAATGGGGCGAACAAAATGCCCCATTTTCTGTGATTGTTCTACATCTGCTTGTCTTGACGATAAGGCAGGTTCTCGGGACCAAATAACTCCCGCGCAATGACAATTTTTTGCACATGCGACCCACCTTCTGCACCAACCGTGTATGATCGGACGCCGCGGTAGGCTGCTTCGAGTGGACACTCTTTCGTGTACCCGAAGGCACCATGCCAGGTCATAGCTGTTTCTATCGCGTCAAGACTGTCGTGTGGTCCACGGTACTTGGCAGCAGCGGTCCACTTGGCGACATCCAGTTTGGAGATACTGGGGTTGTCTTCGCGGTAGTGCTGGTCCATCATCCATGCTGCCTTGTAGGTCAATTCTCTGTCGGCTTGTAGGGCCATCCAAGAATCGACACCTTCGAACTGGATACCTTCGAAAGCTGCAAGTGGTCTACCGAACTGTTTACGCTGCTTCACGTAGTCGATGCCTAAATCGAGACAAGCCATACCACTTCCAATCGTCGTGGCGGCAATGAGTACTCTAGCGGCTGAGAAACCTTCCATGGCCATATAGAAGCCACGTCCACGCTCACCGATGATGTAGTGTTCTGGTATTTCGACATTTTCGATATTGAAACCGCCTGTGGAGACACCCATTCGCCCCATGTCCTCGAAGAGGGTTGTGGTAATACCGGGGTGAACACCATCTCCCATGTTGAGAGGCAGGATAAACGCGGTGAAAGCTTTGTGGTCGCCTTTTGGATCTTCTTTGGCGAGTGTCCAGTAGACGCCGCCGTGCTTCTCTGATTCATTCACACCACTGATGTAGACTTTCTCACCGTTGACTACGAACTTGTCGTCTTTTGGTTCGATAATGGTCTTGGTGGTGTTAACAAGGTCTGAACCGCCCGTTGGCTCAGTCGTTGCGATACCGAAGAAGAGGTCACCATCTGTAACTCTTGGGAGGATTTCGCTCTTTGCTTCGTGAGTACCATACCTGTCGAAAACGAAGGCCCATGAAGCCTCGACAAGGTACATGACTGGAAGTGCAATTGAGAGGTCTGCTCTTGCCAGCTCTTCTGCAGCTATACAGGCCATGGTCATGGACAGGTCTGAGCCGCCATAATCTTCGGAAACGGTTGGAGCCCACAGTCCCATTTCAGCCATCTTCTTGATGATGTCACGGGGAATCTCGTGTTCTCTGTCATAGTCACGCCATGCAGGTTCTACATAACGTTCTGCAAAGTCACGAACAGCTTCCCTAAACATCCTCTGCTCGTCTGTTTCTTCAAAATTCATTTTTCTCTACCTCGCTGATGCTGTGATTTGTCGGGTGAGTTGTCAGAAGTCTTGCCTTCCTTATAGATGATTCTAAAGAGGCCCTTGTCATAGAAAATCGCTGGTTAGCTGAAAATCGATGGCTCATGAGACGCTATGGGGGTATCAATGGGTGCGTTGCAGCAGCTGCCTTTATTTCGGGTAAGCAACAGGGCCAGATAGTCCGTACTCTTCCGTTATCATGCAGGCGGGTGGAGGGTATGAAAACAGATAGTGGACAACGCGCCAATACCATAGATTACAAAGAAGTAGCGGAGAGATATGATGATATTCGAAATGGGATTCCGCAACTGATGAAGGCAGTCGTTGACAATCTTTCCCCTTCTATGGGTGATTTGGTTCTTGATCTCTGCTGCGGGACGGGGATTAATACAAGGCTATTTGCCGAGCTAACAGCAGCTCAGATCATTGGATTGGATCTCTCGCGTGAGATGCTTTGCAAAGCTCGTTCTAAGTTGCCTTCTAGCTCACTTGTTCGAGGCGAGGCAAGTGCTCTTCCTTTTCGAACTGGCTGCTTCGACCATGTAATCATGACGGAAGCCATCCATCATCTCTCGAACAAGAATGCTACTTTGCAGGCAATCCTAGATATTCTAAAGGAGAATGGACAGCTGTGCATAGCTACACAGTCCCATAACCAGATTGAGAAGCGCATGACATCTCGGTTTTTTCCATCTACACTGGAAGTTGATCAAAAACGTTATCCAAAAATATTCGAACTGGAGGCCTCGCTATCTAAGGTGGGCTTTGTCGAAATAGGTGCCGCTGAGTTAACCCTCCCATCTCGTGGTCTTAACAAAGATTTCCTTGAGTGTGTGAGAAATAAGGGGTTCTCTATGCTGCACAAGATTTCTCCACAGGAATATGAGACTGGATTGCGCAAACTGAATGCTGCTATGGATGATGAGAACACACACTCACATGCCCTTGGTTACACTCTTGTATATGCAGAAAAGCCCTAGGGATTACTTACGACGCATGTAAACGACAATGGCAACAATGATGGCTACTGCTATACCAATACTAATCACGAGTATGGTAGAGAGCTGTATTTCAGCTGGCAACACGGTTGGCACTCCTGGATACCAGTGCACAAATACAATGTCAACCAAGTCATTTCCGAGGGCGGAGAACCGAAGCCGAAGGTAGCTTAACGTACCGTTCTGCTTCTCATAGCGAATCTCTTCGTATACATCCACGGTTGTTTGACCCGCAACTATCTGACCCCTGTTTATGGTGCCCCACTCATCATCTGTTTCAACCTCTGAGAGACCCGGTGTTGACTCGATTTCTGCGATCTCTCTAAGTAGGCTCCAGTTACCGACAGGCACTGACATAATGGTATATCCTGCTGTGAGTACGTGTGAATCGTTTTTCCTGCTCAGGGTGCAGTATGACCGTGGCAATTCGTCATAGGAACCAATCTCATCGGGTAGCTCTTCAAAATCAGTGAATGTGGCTATCGCTTTCTGTCCTTCTCTAAGCCCTACGATGAACGGTAGATAGCTCGCCACAAACCCTTCATTTTCCGGGTCAACAAGTTTTCTTTGGAGAACGTAGGTGAAGTTCTCCCCTGCTTCGATGCCCCATTCCAATTCGGTTGTCGCCGAGACTAAGGGAGTTAACACAACAAGCTGGGTCAACATCAAAATCAATGCCGCTCTTCGAACTTTCGAGTTGATTCTCGCCACCAACCTTCTTGAATTATGTACTATGTTCTTCTGAATTATGCCTCTCGCTTGTAAGGCTTGCGTCCATCTAGGTCACGGTTTTTCGGTTGCTCTTTCGGAAAACAACGAATCGATCATGTGCTCCAAACTGAACCGCCCCATAGTCATATCCATGTACCAAGGGGACTCCCATCCTAACTCCGCAATGATTTCAGACGATGATAATCCTTTCTCATGCAGTCTCATAGCGGTTTCTCGCACCTTATTCAAATAATCCAGTCTTTTCTGAATATGGCTCTCTGGTGTTTCGATTGGTCCAAGATGACCATCAAAGAGCACTTTCACATCCAAATCCATGATATATTCCATTGTTCGCATCATCTGTGGAATATTCTCATCAGTCATCGATATCTGCTTGTGCGAGGGAAGAGGTACTGCATCTGCTGAAAACAGCCACCCTTTCTCCTTCTCGTAGAACCCAACCATCTCTTCTCCATGACCGGGCAATTTGACTGTATCAAAGCATAGATCTCCTACTTGGAACTGAGACGGTGTGATTTGAACTTGTTTTACAGGTTCTGGTTGTCCCCACACCCATTGAAAGAATTCATTCAGATTAGGAGGATTGAGTAGTACGTCTCTCGCACGTGGAGGGGCAAATATGGTCGCCGTTTCACTAAACGCTGAACAACAACCGTAATGATCCTCGTGTCCATGTGTCACGTAAATGAAATCGATCTTTTTCCCATTGAGGAGTGAAACCAATTCATCCTTGGCATTGGCACAGCCGCAATCGATGAGAGCGTTTTCGACCTTGTAAAGACATGCCCACATCGTTCTGTTTTCGTAGCTGATGCTCCCAGTCTTGATACAAGTGACCTGTTCATTGACGATAATCTCTTCAATCATGGCTGAACTATAATTGGGCAACAGCTGAATTGTACTCTTCGGTTTTCAAGATGCGCATTGTTCTGCAGATGTCATATTTTCTGAATCTCTTGGAATAGGAGGAGCAAACCGCTTGAGCCGTTTCAAGCCCACAACCTTGTCTCTCCTTCCCATCTTTGCATCGCATAAAACCGTTTCTAGGAACTCGATAGCCTCGTCGTACTCCTTTCGCTTGATTGGGAATGGAACACCATCCTTACCACCAAAGGCGAAGGTCATCCTAACGGGATCTGCCCAGGATGGGCTCTCGCCATAAATCATCTCTGAAATCAATGAGAGCCCGCGTATGGTAGCTGGCCCAATCCCATTGATGAATAGTAGTTCTTCGTAATCTCCCGGTTGTCTCTCATATGCTTCTCGAACTGCATTCCAGTTCATGCGGTTTGGAAAGACTTTGTAGGAAGGTAGTTTTTCTCGTGGGCTATAGTCATCCAACCACGGAATGAGTGTGCTTTCTCCATAGGGTTTGATATCTTCAAAAAGGCGTTTGATTTTGATGGGCTCTTCTTGAGAAATATCCACAGAGACATCTCTGCATTTGTCGCTTTCTTTTGCTGTCATATCTAGTGCTGCTGTTTTAACAGCACCTGAAATCATTCCAGTATGGGGCTCCTCAATGAATTGCTCAGTGGTCTGAGATGTCCAATGGTACCGTCTAGCATCTCCGGAATCTCCATCCATACCCTGCTGGACAACTGTCCAATTTTCTTCCACATCAACAAAGAAAACGTGCTGATAGAGTGCATATCCATCCTGGACTGCTGCATTATCTACCTTGGCTACTGCTCTGCTTATTTCTCCGAGGCCTACTCCATCGAGGCCATAGTCTTCAAGCGCCCGAAGATGTTCAGGTGTTTTCATCGACGTTTTTCCCTTGCCACCTGCAGCGGCCATACCGTGTTCTTCAATACTCAGTACAGAACGCAACACTCCACAAGTTACGGTAGTTGAACCTGAACTATCCCAATCGTACCCTAGAACGTTTGATAATGCTTGGAAGTAAACTGGATCTGCAAGGCGTTCCAGAAGCTCAAGCGGACCATGTTCTTCTACGATGAACCTACAGATGGCCTTCGCCATAGGTTTCATGCGCTTTACAAGCCATCTAGGGGCTTTTCCCCCGTGAAGCTTCAAATCAGCTACGCCGGACCTTCTCACCAGTCACACATTCTTCATGGTCATACAAGCCAAAATAAGTTCAACAGATAGCCGAAAGTATCCTAGAGATACTCGATTTTGCATTTGACGATATTGTCTATTATACTCTTGTTAGACAGGAAGGTAGAATCTCATGGCGGCCAATACGCATATTCTTTTTATTACTTGCTTGATACTTACAGCTTGCCGGCAGCCGGTACGATTCTACTAAGAATTGACGTGATACATATGTCTGAAACTGCCCTTTGGGAACAAGCCATCGAACACAGTAAGTGGTTGGATTCAGCCCGCGAGAATGTTGAGCTGATGAAGGCTAGATTCAATGATCTGATGCTTAATGAACAAGAAGAGGAGGAATTGGCTGCCATTCAGAATGAGATTCACATCTTAGTTATTGGTACCGACCGATGCAATGATACAGCGGGGAATCTCCCAGTTTTGGCTAGAATGGCTTCGCTTTCTTCTCGAGTACATCTCCGAGTACTGGACAGTGATGATAACGCTAAGGCGCATCAGAATTACCGCGTGAACGGCAAGAGAAAGACACCTGTGGTCTTATTCCTGAACAAAGATAATCAAGAACTCTGTCGGTGGGTTGAGCGCCCCAATGCTGCTTATCGTACACTGCATGAACAAGCTGGAAGCATAGATGACAGGCGCGATTTTCTGAAGAGCTTGTATAGCGATCCCGAAATCCTACGCCAAAGTTTGAGTGAATTAATGCCTCTTCTTATTCGTTCCGACTATTTATTGCAGGTGTAACAATGACAAATCCTGCAAAAGCGGACTGGGAAGACGACAATGAGATTAAAGAACTGGTGGAGCTATATAGTGACCGATATGGCCAAGCATTCTGGGAACCATTTCTAGAATTGGTCGGTGATTCGCCACGTCGAACAATCGCCGATTTTGGTTGCGGACCGGGGCTGTTCTTGGCTGATGCCGCAAAGAAATTTCAAGCCGAAGAGATATACGGGCTCGATGAGAGCTCTCGTATGCTTCAGACGGCTACTTTGGTTCTTACAGGCGAAGTTGACGTCGAGAAGATATCACTTAGACAATTGGATTTCGATTTCCAGAAGATAGAGATTCAGTCAAGAAGTATAGAGTTGGCTTTTTCAGGCTACTTGCTTCACGAGCTAATGAATCCCCTGAATCTCCTAGAACAGATAGTCAAGGTCTTGGATGAAAATGGTTTGTATGCGGTATACGATTTCATTTCTGGTGATGAACAGGCTTTTGTTAATCGAATGACGAATCTTGGATGGTCAGAGAAACGAGCTCATGAGAAATATCCTAGTATGTGTAAACACTCCCTTGAAGATTTGAAGCATCTCCTTCAAGATGCTGGATTCACAATCCTTGGTTCCAAAACGATTAACAATGTTCTAGGAATTATTATAGGGGAAAGAGAAAAGTCGTAGGTCAGTGAGCTTTGGATGGATGAAGAAGAAAAACAGAAGAAAAAGTGTGCTGATGATGGCCTGAAGTGCCCTCGTTGTGGCAGCGGTAATATCTACCGAATTCTTGAAGATATCAGTCGAATGAAAGAGGCCCAAGTGTTCAAATGCGGTTCCTGCGATAAGAAATTCTATAAACGTCATGTGGAGGATTATAGTCCTACGTACTGATGGAGGGGGGATTCTTGCTTACGCGAAGGCAGCTGCTGAAATATCCGTTCTCGCGGGAGGCTCGTCAAGCTACACAGGATTTTGCTCGCGATGTTCGGGCACTAATTGAATTCGTGTCTTCCGAAGAGAACGAGTATCTCGTTGAAGAAGCAGAGAAAAGGGTAGCTGCGGAGCTCAAGGGCAATCAGATTGAACTCCCTGATTATGGTGATTCTCGAGATATATTGATCTATCCGACTGCAAGATTGATTGTTGAGAAAATAAATCATTCTCGGTTGAAACAATATCAAGCAGAAGCTGAATCAAAGGCTGTTAACAGACACCTAGGGTCTGAGAAAAATGGCGTTGTTCTGCACCTCGCTGATTCTTCTTTTAACTGGTCCATCAGATCCCTTGGTGAGATTGCGAACCGTGCGCAACTTCCTTTAGCCCTTCGCACTTTCGATTTCAAGATGCGCCTCGAAGATTTTCTTGAAGTTGCCCCGTCCTTTCATCAGGCTGTGTGGAAGCTGATAAACCGCTATGTTGATGAGGGCTGGGTATTTGTAAAACGGTCAGAACTGGATCGATTGATGTCTGGAAAGGCCAAGCAGCTTATTCTTGAAAGTAGTCTTGATGTTCCAACTCTCCCTCAACGTTTGACGGAGGCGGTACAACGAATTGAATCCCAGCTACGTGGACGAATCAAAAAAAGCGACCCAGTTGAGATCACGGGTGACATCACTGCTGCTTTTCCACCGTGTATTGCTCGTATGTATGATGATTCAACCCAAGGAAAGAACCTTGCCCATGATGCAAGGTTTGCACTCGCATCTTTCCTGCTGAAAATAGGCATGAGCAAGGAGGAAGTGATCGGTGTATTCAAGGCTGCTCCTGATTTTGCTAGAGGCCTTGCTGAGTATCAAGTTGGTCAAATAGCCTCGAAATCGGGTGGGGAGGGATATACACCTCCTGGTTGCAAGAAACTACAGGGTAGCAGCTTGTGTCCGGTGTATCTTGGAGAAGCATGGGATCCACTCTGTGAATATATTCTACATCCATTATCGTTCTATCAGACTAGAGCGTGGGAAGTATCGAACGATGTTGAATCACACGATTGGTACGCACAGAAGAAGCAGAAGAAACAGACCTTCTAATCTCAGGAAATCCGTCTCTTTATTTTTTACAGTTATTCTCGCGTGAATAGTAGTAGAGATACTGCTGTGCATATCCTGCATACTCGCCGAAGTACTCTCTTGCTGCTGTAGATTTCTTTGCATATGAGGTACCTTCTTCTGTGAAGAGGCTATAATGCTCTTGGATTACTCTTTCAATCCACACGTCCATGGGAAATGCTTCAAGGAACCCAAGTGAGAACAGAAGCACACAATCTGCTACCTTGTTTCCAACCCCATGCAATTTCTTGAGGGTTCGGTGGGCTTCTTCGTACGGCATCTCCAGCAAGATATCAGGGTCAATATGACCTTCTAGAATCGAGCGTGTAGATCTTGCAATGAACTCACTTCGCCAGGCAAGACCCAAATCTTTCAAGGAGTCGATTTCTACGGTTGCGAGCTTTTGAGGGCTTGGCATCCCGTAAACCTGTTCTCCTCTGATTTCATATTTTGGACCATACTTTTGACGAATTGATGCTACAAGACCTTGGATACAAGGAATACTCTTCCAGATTGAACAGAGAAACGAGATAAGACAGGGAAAGAATGGATCTCTTACAATTCGTAACCCTCGTGCAAACTGCATACTTTCCTTTAGGAATGAATCACTAGGAAGACTATCCCAGATTTGACCAATCGGGTGTCTCAGCCCGAGCATTTCTCTCAATGGAACATCTGTATCTGTCGATTCATAGAACAGGGAATCGCCTTGCTGTTCGACATATACGACCTGTCCAACATCTGCGTTGAGGTACCCCTTGTCAAACTTGGTCCAACAAAACGTTTGTCCACATTCAATTGTAGCTCGGAGTGAAAAATCGGGGGTTCGAATTTCTTTCATAAACACCAGTGAAATGTGGATTATGAGATGAGTCTTTTGCTATCGGGTCTTTCCGGTAGATTCTAATCTCGGCTATAAGCTCGATACTTCAACATGCCAAATACACCAACCAGGACAGTAATGGTGACAACCGATACTGGCGATACAATAACTATCCAATGAGATCGTGGATCCCAATCTATTCCATCTGGAATTCCATCGCCATCTGTATCGCTATTGGTTGGAGACATGCATGATTCCACCTCATAGGCATCACCCCAGCCATCATTGTCTGAATCCGCAGAAAGAGGATCTATCTGGTTTATTATTTCGAAAAGATCAGTGAGACTGTCTCCATCCGTATCTTGAGATAATGGGTTGAGTCCATACGAGACTTCGAATCCATCCCCAAGGCCATCTCCATCGCTATCCTCCTTTGTGGGATTCGTATTGTATGTGTTTACTTCTTCGAAGTCATGGAGACCATCCGCATCAGTATCTTCTTTTGTTGCGTCTGTTCCAAGCACGCCTTCCAATCCGTCCGATAAACCATCCTCATCAGTGTCATTAGCCGTTAGGCTCGAGCCCCACTCGTATTCCTGTGAGTCTGATGCTCCATCTCCGTCCGTATCGTTCAAACAGGGGTTAGTTCCAATACTAATCTCAAATTGATCCTCTAAACCGTCAAAGTCGCTATCACGAAGGAATATCTCGGTACCTAGTTGCGATTCTTCAGCATCAGCAATCCCGTCTCCATCGCAGTCGTTTCTAAGAGTTGTATTGATTTGACAATTGGTTGCATTCGTATCGAGATTCTCTACTTCAACTGCATAGAAGCCCTTGGATGATGATCTATACCGCAGTTTGATTAGTCCATCATTCTCGGTTCGCTGATAGACTGTTTGTTCTCCATCTATGTCTTCTATTGATGCCCTGATACTACAACTGGTATTGCAGGAAATCGTCACGTTCAGATAACCTGTGATTGTTATGAAAACGTCAGCTTCCAAGACCTCTCCGCCGCTTAGAGTTTCGTTTCTATGAAAGACTGGGTTTTCACCTTCGCCCAGAGCACCCATGTAGCATAATACTGCAGATGCAGATGCAACGGTTTCTGCAGTTTTTTCATAGCCATAATCTACATCGTTCCATACATCTTCTTCTGTCCCGCTCGAGCTATCCGGCCAATAGCCTTGGGAAACATGAACAGCCGGTCTTCCGACTCTCCACATTTCCTGAGCGAATGAAACGTCTGCTGGACCTATGTTAGGCACCTCAATGAGTCTACCGTTACCATAACTGGATGCTTGACTAAGCATCATATCTGGTATCCATTCTATGTCTTGGTATATGCTGTTAACTGAAGAGATACGAAGAGCTATTTTGCTAGCGAAAAGGTATTGCGGATGATCAAAGAGTAACCTGTCAAAATTCAACGCGTTAATCGTGTGAACATCTTTTTCATCTAGCCATGATACGAATTCTCTGCTACCGGGGTCGTAGTCCAGATTGCTATGATAACCATTTACCAAGACGTAATAGATGTCGAAAGGAAATGTGAAGTTACTGAGTAGAGAGGCCATCTGCAAAACGGCTGCTACACTTGCACCCATATCGTTGGCTCCTGGATTGCTACCTGAATCGATAACGCCAGTAATGAGAAAAGTTGGTCTGGTACTCTCATTCGTCCCATTTTTCACTGCAATCAAGTGTTGATACTCTGTGACTTGTCGAAATACGAGTCCATTTCCTGTTACATTGAACAATGTGTCATTAGCCCATGACCAAGCGTCAACCAGATTTGTCGATGGTGTCATATTCTCTTGATGCCAAATCCTGCTGGGGTAGACCTCTGAAATTGTCTTGGTGAGGTTTCGAATCACATTGACCGAATCGATGTCCCATATATTCTCCCATCTTTCTGCTACATCCATGAAATCTCCGGAGTTTGCGGTTTCGTGCCTGTTCCGAGCTGAAGAAAACAGCATCCCTTTTTCAGAAGCTGGCGAGAAAGCCATGGAGATTAGAATTTGAGATGATACTAGAATAGCCGCCACTACGATTAGTTTTCTGCATTTCTGTGATTTTCTAGCAATGCAATGCTTCATGTTGTTTATTCCTTCATTTGAGGAGCCTGGTTTCCAAGCTTTATCACTGATTCAGTAAGTGGTTTTGGTAAGTGCTGTTCGTGTCTTTTGTACCAGATTCACTATTTTGTGAAATGCAATATACTAGTCTGGCTCTCAATACGATGATGAAACCGAGTTATAGTTATAGTTTACGACCTCCGCCTTCTGACTCATCCGGATAATGGATGATGTCGAATAGGCCTACTATTACTGGACACAATTTGCTTCAGTAGCAACCTTAAATATCGTGGGTGTCGTTCTGCAAAATCGAGTGAGGTCTCCCTTGGATATCGATAATGACGTAGCAGTACGCTGCAAGGATGTACATAGACAGTTTCAAGACGGTACTCGAATTATTCGTGTGCTTAGAGGAACCGACTTAGAAGTGCACAAGGGCGAGTTCATAGCAATCGTTGGTGCTTCCGGTTCAGGCAAAACAACTCTTCTGAATCTTATAGGCGGACTTGATAAGCCCACTAGCGGAGAAATCATCGTCAATGGAACCGATATTACCAGACTTAACGATGATGAACTGTCTGAAATACGACGTCGGAATATTGGAGTGCTTTTCCAAGATCAATACTTGCTGGCTATATTCACCGCATTAGAGAATGTACAAGTGCCCATGCTGCTTGATGAGATACGCGAGAAGGAACGATACGAACGCGCCATGGAATTGCTAAAGGCAGTTGGTGTAGATCATAGGGCCCATCATATGCCCCATGAACTTTCTGGAGGCATGCGTTCGCGAGTCGCCCTTGCTCGTGCAATAGCAAATGATCCAGTTGTCCTACTTTGCGACGAGCCTACTGGTGATTTGGATCATAAAACTGGTGGCAAAATCATCCAGCTCATGAAGGACTTGGCGCGAGAGGGAAATCGCGCAGTTATCACCGTAACGCATGATCCTGAAGTTGCTCGAATGGCTGACAGGATTCTGCTCCTTCGAGATGGTGTATTAGTTGAGGAACTCGTTGCGGCTTTCTTCAAACACAGCGGTGTGGATGTAGGAACCCCTTCAGACAAAGCAACGAGAGATGCTGACGTTTCCGCTAAGGGGTGATACCTTGTCAGATAGGAGGTCAGCCAAAGAGTCCAACGGTAACCGGATATACCCCCTTTCTTATGCGCTAAGCTCGATGCGCTCATATCCTTCCAGAGCATTGAGCTTGGCTCTGACCTTGAGTTTAGGCGTTGCATTGGTGTCATCTGTTTTTGTGTGGGCTGATACCGGGGTCTATGTTACAGTGGATAACTACTTCGAGGAAAATTCATTCCAGATGCTAGTCGAGAACCCCGTTGGTGGTACCGCACAAGTGGAGGCCGCTGAGAACTACGTTGAAACAAGCCGGATTATTGAGACCACTCATCGAATCAACTCCACGGTGGGTCTTGTTTCAGCGAGCGCTCTTCCCAATGACACCGTATATGGAACTGACGAACCCATCTACACGTATGGTATGAAGGATTGCGAGGTTATCTTTGTTACAGAACAATTCTTGGAACAGGCATCGAGCCAGTTTGATGTAGAAGGAGTACTAACTCTCGAAAAGGGACAAACGCTTGTTTCGAAGCAATTCGTGCGATATTATTACGAAGTCTTCGGTGTGACACTAACCGTTAACTCAACAATCGATGTTGATGTTCTCCAACGGAAAGCCGCCGATATGCCCGCCCCCATTGGAGAGCTTGGCCGTCTTAGCATCAGATCCTTGGAGATTGCAGGCATTTACGAACTTAATACTGGCGGGTCTCTTCTTGCCGCGGGTTTTCCGTCCATTCTTCGATCCAATTATGATTACCTCCATTATCGAATACCTGTACTTGGCATTCATGACAGCATAATGCTTCCCGCTGACTCGGTGGACGCTAGTCAGCTTTCTGAACAGGGCTTCTTTGGTGCTCGCTCATTCATTCGAGCTTCTGCAGAGAATCTAATGTCAGCCGGGGTGGAATCCATGGCTGATAATCTACAGACTCTGAAAGCACGAGTAGAGGAGCAATTTGATGTCACTGTTGAAGGATTAGATGAGATTCTCTATCTTCAACATCTGGTAGATACCTATTTGGAAACTATGCCTTTGTCGTTGCTAAACATGCCCATTTTCATTCTGGCTCTGTTTCTTTCAGTTTTTGCCGCCAATACATTCATGGCTGCAAGACAGCGAGAGGTCAGTGTCCTCCGTTCCAAGGGGGCTAGCCCAAGTCAAATCTATGGTGTGTTTATCGCGGAATCGGTTTTGATGGCGATAATCAGCCTTGTTCTTGGATTGGGATTGAGCGTTCTATTTGCGGCCCTTATTCCTTCAACCAAGGCGTTCATGGTTTTCGATTGGACTATATATCAATTCTACCTCTCCCAGACCGTCATTCAACCACAAACAGTGGTTGCGGCTGTTGGAATTTGCATCCTTCCCCCGCTCCTCTTCATTCTTGCTTATGCCCGACGAGCTGCTCATACTGAGATAGGTTCAACTCTTGTCGATTCTACCGAGATGATGGAATCAGGTGGCGAATCCTATGGTTTTACAATTGGTGCCTCTACTGCTCTACTTGCCTTGGTTTTGGGAGCGATTTTCTTGCTACCCAATCATCCCTTGGTATTCATGATTGAATTGATTCTGGGTACTGCTGCTTGGTTCTTCATGGCATACAATGGTTCTCGGATTACACGTGTTGGGTTTGCCAAACTCTCAAGCAAGGCGTCATTCCTTTTGGGCGAGAAGAACCGCGTATCTGCTGGGAATCTAAGAATGCGGAAAGGACGCATAGTACCACTGATGGTAGTCCTTTCCCTTACTTTATCTTCCACGATAGCTTTCTCTGTCCAAGCAGAAAGTTTTCGAACAGATTTGGAAAAAGAAATCTCGTATGCAGTTGGTGCCGACTTGCGTGTCAGTTGTAGACCCAGACCTTTCAGTTTCAATGACACTCTTGAGAGATATCCTGGCGTGAAGAAAGCAGTACCTGTAATGAAGACATGGGCTGGAGTTGGGAACGAACGAATTACCCTGATAGGTACAGATGCAATAGATTATTCCCTCATAGGCCACTTCGACCCAAGCAGTTTCAATGGGAAAGATCCCGGCATTGTGCTTTCTGGACTTGATTCGGTAGAAAACGGAATAATCCTGAGCGAATATCATGCCGACAGATGGAACAAGAGCATAGGTGATGCAATCAACCTTGAGGTGGGTGGCAGACTTCATTCTACTCCCGTTTCCTTTACAGTAACCGGTATGGTGCATAGCGCACCCGGCTTTGGTTACAGTTCTGCTGAAGATACTCCCCCCTCGCGTTTGGGTGCGGCTTTTGGCTATCAGACTAAGTTCTCAGGTTTTGCTTTCACTAATCTTGACTATCTGTCCTCTGAGACTGATATCCAAGTTGCCGAGCTCTTTCTTGGAGATCTTGTTTGCATAACTGACCAAGAGGAAGTTCTCCGATCAATTAGAGATCTTCCCGGTGTTGGAGCAACAACACCCGAGCAATTCAATCTCAAGAGCTATTCGTTTGGTACGGCCCTATTTTTGAATACAGTTGAAGGTCTTTTCTCTATAGGATTCACGATGTCCTTGACTCTTAGCTTGTTTGCGATGTCACTGTTCCTTAGTTCAATTGTACGTGAACGTAAGAAGGACTATGCGATTTTACGTGCCCTTGGTGCTTCAAAAAGCCAAGTTACGAAAATTGTTCTTTCAGAATTTACTGGTGTGGTTTTGGCTTCACTTGCTCTCAGTCTGGTATTGGGAACAGTATTTGGTTATGTCATGTCAACGCTTGTATTCTCGATGAGTCCGTTCTCGAGAATTCTACAAGCAGCAATTGTGTTCCCCATCGGATTCTTGACAGGCGTGTTACTCCTTGAAATATTCATAATGATTTTAGCAGCCTACATGCCAGCTCGTGATGCCTCAAAAATAGACCCAGCTGTTGTACTACGTAACCTATGAAGGATGCTTTAGAAATGGAAACTAGAAAAACCCGACAACTCAGCGGAAATAGCCTATGGGCTCCATCCTACGCCTTCAAATCTCTTCAATCTTCACCAATACGAAACATGGGTATTGCACTTATACTGGCTATTGGCATCGCTCTTCCATCTACTGTTTTCATCTGGACACGGACAGGAACTACCATAGCAGTGGATGAATACTTCTCAGAAGAACCATATCATCTTACTGTGAAACCTGGCAATGGCGAATCCTATCTCTCCTCTAACTTACAAGGCGCCAAGAACGCACTTGATGAAAACAAGTATACTGATTATACCCAGCAGGTCTCATCTACTATTGGCATTCTACGGGGTTGGTTCTCTCTAGGCTGGACCAGCTATATGGCCTATGGCCTGAATTACGCACAGGGAATCAAGGATATGCGGGTTCTCTTTGTTACAAATGAAATACTGGATACTTGGTCAGAGGATTTTGATTGTGAAGGGAATTTCTCATTGGAGACTGGTCAGGTTCTTGTTTCAGAGATGTTTGTGAACTACACTCGTGATGTCTATGATGTGCGAATCACTGTAGGCAGCAATATCAGCTTCGACCTATTACAGAATGGTGTTGACTTCGATGTATCTCGCACTCCCGAGCAATTAGGAAGCACCAGAGTAGGCAAACTCCAAGTTATGGGAATCTATAGCTTGGCTGGCCGTTCTTCCATAATTTCTGAATCCTTCATCGAGCTAAGGCGCAAAAACTGGGATCCGTTTGATCCTAACAAAGAACCGGTACTAGGTATACGCGATTCCATTATGATTTTGAGAGATGAAGTCAGCGGTGAGGTCAATACTCGGGTCACTGGGAGAGGTTTCTTCGATCCTGTCGTTTTCTGTAGAGCCTCAAAGGAATCTCTCATGAAAGATGGGGTGGAACGTATCCCAGATAATCTTCTAGCTTACAAGGCCCAGATTGAAGAGGAATTTCAAAGGGTAAAAGTAAGTGGCACGGAAGAAGTACAGCAACTTGATACGAATATTCAAACCTATCTTCAAAGCCAGGTTCTAACAGTCATTGCCTTCCCTGTTATGATAATGAGCATGATGCTCACTGTATTTACATCTGAAAGTTCAGTTACTAGACGTAGTGGCGAAGTGAGCGCGTTACGATCCAAAGGGGCTTCCTTCAATCAAATATTCTCCACTTTCATGTGGGAATCGATATTACTCGGCTTAGCAGGACTTGTATTGGGTATTCTCCTTGCTATGGTTATGGCTCCGTTTATTGCATCATCTGTTGGTCTATTCATAATTGATATCCAAAGCTACGCTTCCTTTTTTACCCGTCTCAGAATTCCCCCCTTGGGACTTGTAATAGCGGGAGCTATTGCTATGTACTTGCCTGCTGCGTATCTCCTACATGTTGCTCGACAAATCGATGTATCAGAAGTAGGTCAACCAATGACTGAATTACCCGAGGAGAGTACTGAACAAGTAAGCATATGGCCTTATGTTGTTGGGCTCGCAGCCATTCTGGGTGCTTTATTGATAATGCCTCGACTAATCCCCCCTGTCGGGGTACAGGCTGTAGGAGAGCTTCTGATTGCTACTCTATTGTTGTTTGGAACTGCGTATCTTGGTTCGCGAGTTATGCGTCTTGTAACTGCTCGGCTATCCGACCGTTCAGACTCTATCCTTGGAGAAAGCAGTCTCTATGTTAGTCAGAGCCTCCGGAAACGGAAAGGTCAGTTCATTCCTCTGTTGGTTATACTAACTCTCACTCTGACCACTACAACGATGATGGTAATCCAATCTTCGAGCTTCCAGTCTACAGTCAGCACTGAGCTTCGATATTCTATAGGAGCGGATATGCGGATAGAAAGTGCACCAACTGCCTTTGCATTCTCTAATACCCTTCGAGGGTATCCTGCTGTCCGTGATGCAACTCCTGTGCTAGAGGTGTTTGCTACTGTTGGTACTAACTCGTTCTTCCTGGAAGGTGTAGACGCAGAGAAGTATGCGGATATAGGCTATCTCACCGAGGATAGTATGGTAAGTGGAACACCTCAATCCGTATTTGAAGAGCTGGAGAATGATCGGAACGGCGTAATCATAAGCAGCTATTATCAGAAACTATGGGGCCTACAAATTGGCGATGTAATATACCCTGATGTAGAAACCGATTCGAGCAGTACTTCGTTTAGCTTAGAAGTTGTTGGAATCATGAAGAGCGCTCCTGGATTCGGGATGGCCTCAACAGAAAACATGGGTGGATTATCGTTAGCATCCCATTTTGGCTTCCAAGTAAGTCAGGGTGGATTTGCTATTGTCAACCTTGATTACTTGGCATCAGAGACTGATATGGAAACCAGCGAGCTATTCTTGGTTGATTTGTTACCCGATGCCGATTCAACTACTCTGATTGAGGATTTGGACGAACAAACAGGAATTGCGGTATACACTGAGCAGACTTTCGACATTGCTCAGGAGAGCACCTCCATAGCCCTCTTCCTCTCTGGTATTCAAGGACTTGCAACAATTTCCTTCTTGATGTGTGCTGCTATGGGATTCACGGCAATTGCTCTCTTCCTTGGATCTGCAGTACGTGAAAGAAAACACGAATACGCGATATTCAGAGCAATGGGTGCCACGAAGCGGCAAGTTGTCTCGATGGTTTTTGGTGAATTTGCCGGCTCTGTAATCGTCGTTATCGCTGTTAGCTTTGTTATGGGGTTGGTATTCGGCTATGTGATGAGTATTCTAACTGTTGGAATCTCTCCTTTCATACCGATACTCCCAGTTGCCTTCTCATTCCCGATTATTACTCTTCCAATGCTTCTGCTATTTCAAAGTGGCATTATGCTGGCTAGCTGCTACTACCCAGCTAAGCAAGCAGGAACAGTAGATCCAGCTGTTGTATTGAGGAATCTCTAACATGAAACTCCGAGTTGACACTATGAGAAGAGAGTACCACATGGCACCTAGAATATTCAAAGAAGAATCGCATCAGCGAGTGATGCGCCTCTCAATAGTTTTATCTAATTGGAAGGAGCGATGAGATGTATGACTTCAACAGCCCCCCACGAAGGAATCGATATCTACGATGATTTCGCTGAAGATATTGTTGTCAGCGTCGACAACGTATACAAAATTTACAAAGCACATGATCTTGAAGTGGTGGCTCTAAGTGGTGTTTCTCTACAGATTCTAAGAGGAAAAATCATGGCTGTTGTTGGTCCAAGTGGCTCGGGCAAAACAACACTAACGAACATAATTGGGGGCATCACAAAAGCTACAGTGGGCAAGGTCTACTGGGCCAATCTTAAGACCGATATAACGAAACTGAGCGAACGCGTTCTAACACAGGCACGACGGAACTTCATCGGATTCGTTTTCCAGGTCAACAACCTCTTACCTCATCTGAATGCTTGGCAGAATGTTGAATTGGCCGCAAGGATTGCTGGTGTTCCAAAGGATATTCGAGAGGAACGAGTAGACCGTCTCATCAGACTTGTTGGATTAGAGGATCGGCGTAATAACAAGGCAACCACACTCAGCGGTGGTGAACGCTCACGAGTAGCTATTGCCAGTGCTTTGGTCAACCTTATCGATTCTGAGGGTCATGGACTTGTTCTTTGTGACGAACCAACAGGCGATCTAGATCCTGAGACTGCAGAGCGTATTCTGAATCTTTTCCAGGAGTTAAATGACACTCTTGGCACATCCTTCTTCATTGTCACTCACAGTCAACAAGTAGCATCAAAGGCGGATGTTACGGTCGAAATCCGTGACGGTATCATCTCAGGATTTCATCAGGCAGGAATTGACCTTGACACGCTTGACTACACACGCGTAGTTAAGCTTGACAATAATTACCGATTACCTATGCCTACTGACCTACTTGAAGCCGCAGGAGATCCAAGTGAGTTCAAGATTACGTATGAAGATGATAAAGACAGATTTATTTTGGAACCACAGAAAGCTGGTGTTGTTGATGAGATGCGAGTGAAGAAGACTCGAACGTGTAGGGTATGCGGGCATGAGATTGAACCCGGCAGTTTTATCTGCAGTAACTGCGGAAGCACGGTTTAGGTGGTTATTCTGGCAACGAAGCGCCAGAAAAAGGGTATTGTTGCGTTCCTAATTGCAGTGGTTCTGATATCTCTGGTCACTTCTTGGGTTTCTTTCGGCGCTCACTATCCAGTTCGAAATGAATCGCCTCCTCCTCAACAGTACTATCAAACCGATTTCTGGAATCTAAGCAGTGTAAGGAGTGACATTGGGATCATAGAAAACACCTCGCTACACTATGAGACCGTTGCAAATCACGGCGAAACTGTAAATGTCACGAAGTGGAATTTCAAGTTTTACAGCCACGTTTATTCGGGAATAGAGATTTGGATTAATGCTTTGCTTATGATGAAAGCAAATCATTCACAAAGCATGCCTGGACTACTCATGTTGCATGGTTACGGTCAAACAATAGATGATCTTGAAGGTATGATGGAGCATTTTGCTGCGGAAGGTTATGTCGCCATGGCTATTGATGCTCCTGGTGTAGGAGATTCTACAGATTTTCCATTATTGAATCCTTATACTTTTCTGAATATTTCTGACGGCCCCCAAAGTGCCCATCTCTACCATTCAGTAACTGCTGCAACAAGAGGATTAACAATACTCGAAAGCTTGCAGTATGTTGACAATCGAAGCACTACCCTAATCGGTATTTCAATGGGCGGCCTACAGACGTACATTCTATCAGGAATAGATCCTAGGATTGAAGCATCTGTTGTTATGCTGGCAGCCGGGAATTTCCGAGATTCCATTATTGCAGGTACGTTCCTCAACGGAGTAATCAATCCTGACTATTCAACTACATCGTATGAAGTAGAACTCATCATCAGATGGTTTGATCCCCTAGCATATACTCCCATGATTACGCATCCTGTTTACCTGCTTTTTGGGACTGATGACGAATACTTCACTCTATCTTCATTTGAAGATACCATTGATAGCATCGACTCAGAATTGTCCTTGTGCATCCGACCAAATCATGGACATCGAGTTGAAGAGCACTGGACCACCAATATAGTGAATTGGCTCGACTCTGTATATAACGAACAAACCCTCCCCTTCATAACGATGTCATATACCGTTTCTCTGATTCCTGTCGGTAACACTATCCGTGTTGACTCAGAACTATCTAAAAATGAAACAGCGATACTATGCTGGAGGACTAGTGAACCCGGGGCTACTTGGTTGACAACCCCGATGACCCATGAGGGTGCTAACAGGTATTATGCCAGTATTTTCCCCGCAATTCCTGCAAAGGTTACTTTCTTTGTGACTACGGGAAGTGCTTACTCATACTATGTCAGTACATCAACAGCCTCGACTCGGGCTGGCTCTTACGGTGTGATGCTTATAGGTCTATTAGCTGCTCTTAGTTTGTCTTGGATAATCTACTCGGGTTACTATCCTCTTAGCTCATTGAATCTTCAACAGGAAATTCCAATTATTACCGGCTCGCTGTTGACTATTGCTGGTTTTGTGTTACCTTTCATCGTAATTGAGGGTAGAACGGGTCTTTCATTAGTTGATTTCATAGAACAATATGGACATATTTTCTTGGTCGGAGGGTGGCTTTTGCCTGTTGTTCTGGGTTTGATATGCATCACTTTGGCTTTATCGAGCTTTAGACACAAATTACCATTAAGAATCATAACCGCGGGATGGTTACCTCTACTTGTTGTGTTTGTGATAGAGTTTATACTCTTTTCTGGTTTCTTCGCAATACAGGGAACTGTTTCACTAGTTCGTAATGGGATCGGATCCTATCTTCTTCTGATGGCTGTACCTACTATTCTAATCTTGGAATCTGCGTCTCGTAGGTATCTGCGGCAATGAAATACCTGGATTCTAGGTTCTATTTTGGGAAATCCTTCTTCTTGAACAGGGCAACTAGCTCTTCTATGGCTCTGTAGGGCCCCATGTATTTGCGTATTACTAGCCGAAGCCTTCTCATAACACGAACGTCATACCGTTCAAGTGCTCTACTAAGAGACTTGGCAATCTCTATGCCTTCGCTGTCAAAGTCGGTTAGAATCAGAATTTTTCCTCCTTTCCCCGCCTTTCTAGCAATTTCTTCGACCAGCTGGAACCGAGATTTTCCTGCTTGAGTTCGAATGATGGGGGCCTCCACCCCGAAATCCCTAAGCAGCTGTTCATCTCGTTTTCCTTCTACAATGATAATGAAATCCTCGTACTTGTCGTCGAGCGTCTGCAGAATTTCTATGAGTTTCTTCTCATACTCTTCCAGTTTCTCATTGCTTTTCCAGTACAATTCTGGTTCTCCTGTTTTTCATTTGGAACAGTATAGAGATCCTATGGCTTGATTGCTATTTTCATGCTTTTTCCCGCCCCCATCATCTCTATGGCCTCAGCTACCCTATCTAGTGACATTTCGTGGGTAATGAGCAAATTCGAGTCTATGATATCAGCTTCTAGCAATTTCAGAGCCTCTTCCACATGATGTGGTGTGAGATGAAATACACCTTTGATCGTGAGTTCGCCATAATGAAGCCTCTCTGTATCCACTTGAAATTCAGTGCCGCTTTTGGCACCCCCAAATAAAACTGTAGTACCTGCGTCTCGCGTCATATCTACTGCCTGTTCCCAGGTCTGTGTTAGCCCTACAGCCTCTATGACAACGTCAGCTCCGTATCCTGAGGTTTCTTCTCTGACACGCTCAACAGGACTTTCCTCGTTTGGATCCACTGTTATATCTGCTCCTGCCTTTTTCGCCGATTGTCTTCTCAGATACTCGAGATCTGATGATATCACAGTACTGGCTCCACTATGTTTCGCAAGCATAATCATCATTTGTCCAATTGGTCCAGCCCCAATGATGGCTACAGTATCTCCCAGCTGAATGTTTGCCTCCTCTATTCCATGAACAACACACGCAAGAGGCTCGGTGAGTGCAGCGACTCTGTAGGGGAGATCGTCGGGAATTCTGTGCGTATTCCATCGCACGACTTGTTTTGGCACTCGTATGTACTCAGCGAATGCTCCATTTACAAGACTAGCTTTCAATGTCGGACAAAGGTTCTGTCGTCCTCTTTTACAAAAGAAGCAGGTACCACACGGTGCTGAATTTGTAGCTACAACTCGCATCCCTTCTTCAAAATCATCGACTCCTGCTCCAACTCTCGCAACGGTTCCAGCATATTCATGACCGAAAAGTGCTGGAGTCTTGCCAATTAGTAGCGGATGACCCCGTTTGTAGGTCTTAACATCTGTACCGCAGGTAAGCGCGGTTCCAATCTTAATCAGGAGTTCGCCATCTTGAATCTCTGGGATGTCGGTTTCTTCAACTCTAACATCGCCAACGCCGTAGTACAGGGCTGCCATCATCTTTTCGGGCAACTGACCACCCCGTTGTGGCATGATGATTCAAGCTTAAATCCCTTCCTCAGAACTGACACCTACCATAGCAAAATCGACATAACCGGGTACAATAATGAGTGGCCAAGACCCTTAGAGTAAGCTCCGTGAGGCAAGTATCATGAAGATTCGGAAGAAGTATCCTGAGACCATGGAATATGTCACAGCGACAGAGTGGGACGGTAAGACGGGAGGAACCGCGAAACTAAAAGAATCTGAGCTCATTTTTGACACTCCGAAGGTATATGGTGGAAGAGGGGAAGGACTGTGTCCTTACAGGCTGTTCCTTTCTGGCATTCTTGGCTGTCTAAACAATACATTACTTGATGTGAAGCGTCGTTCTAATCTGGATATGTTTGGGTTTGCTCTTGAAGCGAAACTGACTGTCAAATTCGATGGAGAAGGCTACTCTATCAGCAAGCTGCGTATCTCCGGAAAATTGGAGGTGGCTAAAAGTGAATTATACCTTGGTCAAAGATGCCTAGAATTGGCGAAGAAATATTGCCCACTTACACGATCTACAAAAGATTGCGTGCCCATCGAATATGATATTGAGATAGAAGAAACTCGCTAATCCTGGCCGGTATCTGCAGAACCTTCTTGATGGGTACTAGCATTTCCGTTTCCAAATTTGCATTTCATAATCTCTCGAATCTTTTGCATGTATTGCTGAATATTGGACCAGTACCCTCCTTGAAAGTAGACACTGTGGCAATTTTCACATAGCCAGAATCTATCATAGTGATTGTAAGTCTGTTCAAACACTAAATCTTTGATTTGCTCTTTGTCGTCAGCCTCTATTTCTCTGAGTTTGCCGTTGCATTTGGAACATCGCGATTGTGAGGGATTTACATAAGGCTCAATGCCATATTCGTGAAATACTCTTGCTAATCGTTTATGAACGGATTCCTGAAGGAGCATAGACTCAATTCCTCTCTTTTCGGCTAAGTGGTGAAGTTCACTATCCGCTGTCAATAACACTCTATCTTCATTTTCCGCTTTGTCCAAAAGTTCCTCGTCCTGAATATCTGCAGAGTAGATTGTATTGTTTCCTGTAAGGCGGAGCCATACAGCTAGTCTTCCGAGCATCGCGTCTACAATGAAATCCATCAGTTTTCACCAAAGAAAACTCTGGCTGCATTCTTTCCCATCACAAGTTCAATTTCATCTGATGTGACTTGTGGATATCCCTGGTCAGTGAAATCCTCAGGTATAGTTAAACCACTCATGAATTCAACCCAGTTACCAATGTGCATTCTGTGTTCAAAGAGTGGGAAATCACTGCCAAAGAGAACCTTCTCGGGAAACACACCGGAGAGTTTAGCTTCTGCTATTAACTTGTATAATTTCATTGGCACGGTGGAAGCATAGAGCTGCAATCCGGAGAGGTCAATGAAGACATTTGGATTCTTGGATGCAACCAGCAGACATTCATCAACCCACGGAATTCCTGCATGAGCAAGGACGATTTGAAGTGACGGAAAATCAGCAGCCATCTTATCAACGAATATTGGACGTGCATATTTGACGTGTTTGAACCGTGAAGTGAAGCCCTGATGAATTACTACCGGGATATCGAGTTGGGTGCATAGCTCATAGTATGGGTAGAAGTCTTGGTTATCCGGATAGAAACCGTTGGGTGGATACATTTTCCAACCAATACAGCCTTTCTCTTTGACAGCACGTTCGAGCTCGGCAAGACCTTCCTCACCTCTTCGAGGATCAAGACCAAGGAATGTTGAAAGCGAATCCTCATCTCTGATTTGATTTGTATGCCAGTCCGTTTTCTCTTGAAGCGATAAGGGCATTCTCTGGTTAAGTCCACTATCAATCGGAAGAATGATTGCCTTTTCAATCTGAGCTGTAGCCATCGCGGTTTTCAGATCTTCAACCGTGGAATCTGTTTGTGGTTCTATTCCTGCTTTTTCAGCGGCAATCTTCCTAGCTTCAAGATCACTCTTGCTTATGATTTCACTCGTCCAGATATGCACATGTGTATCGATTACTAACAAGAGATGTACCCATCATTTACTGCTAGCTAATTCCTGATTAGCCTTCCTCACGCTAGCTTTGTGAAGCGCATATATTCTCAAGTTGATTTGATACTCGCTTAACGCAACAACAATTCTGCCAGTCTCAGCGCAGGTTTAACAACCCACTTTCTCAGTAGTTTCCGTAACTTGTTACTCTTCCTTGCCATTTCAGAGTTCTTTTTCCATTATCACTTCTTTTGCGGTAGGTTGGTTTACGTTTCCTCTGTTTAGCGATATTGTGGCTATGGATCCTGAAGGGTTTCTTTACCGCATACCGAGCCTATCTGTACCCGCTCTTATCATGGGCTGTCTTCTGTTAGTAGTGGCTTTGGCTCGAAGACGTGTGCGTAGTTCCTTTGGCATTTTTTCAATTGGGATAGTTGTGATTACTTCCTCAATTACCTCAACTGTATGGCTTTTCGACCGTGGTTTTCCAGAGTTTGCTGTACTGTCATTTGCCCTGATTCTATCAATGTCTGTATTTACACTCAACCTCATTCGGTATAATCTCAATATTCTCAAAATATCCTCGTGGATTTCAATTCCATTCTGTCTTTCAGCTATACTGTTCTACGGGATTCAGTACTTTGTTCCTGTAACACACGGAAATGAATTGGGCATGTTACTATCTGCAATTCTCTGTACATCCCTCTTACTTGTTTCAACTCATGTCCGAATTCCACCTCTAATCTTACAGAAACCAATATGGGTGATACTTGCGGGCCTTACTGCCTTTACCGCATTCCAGATTTCAGGATTGATAGGTTTCTCATTGCTTGGCTGTATCTACTTGGCTGTTTTTGTCTTCTCATGGGTTCTCTTTCCTATTACTCGCAAGGAATTTCTCTATCTGTTTTTGACACCGCTATTCTTCTCTCTCACTGGTTTTGGCTACACATTCGTATTTGGGGACTTCATTCAGAGCCTGTTTCTTGCTATGGCGGTGGCTCTGTTGTTCGTAAGTCTTGACATTAGAGAACGAGAAAAGAATCTCGCCGAACTTGTCTATTTACGGCTTGCTGTATTAGTTGCCCTTGTTTCGCTATTGATTGCATTTGGTTACTCTTTCTTCTTAACAGCTTTCTAGTCTCAATCCCCAACCCTTCCGTATTTGTTTCAACCAACATAACGCGGATACTATGTGGAATTGCCGTTATCTAGGGCCGGTTGACTTGGCCGCCAATTCTTCGACAATTCTCATCGGAACCGTCACTTCTCCAATAAGGCTTCTAACATCATCCCCATGATGGTCACTTCCACCGGTCTCAATGAGATTGTACTCTCTCGCGATTTCTCTTATCTCATGTGTGCTGCCATCAACTACAAGATGTTGGTAATTGTATTCTGTCTCAATGCCTAGCAGTCCCTTGTCAACGAGATTGCCAATGAACGTAGAGTAGTCATCAGTCTCTATCGTTAGTGGGTGTGCAAGTACGGGTACTGCCCCCTCAGATTTCAGCAATTCAATTGCTTCATCCGTCTGCATTCGATCCTTCTTGACATATGCGGGTTTGTCTTTTCCTAGATACTGTTTGAATGCCTGATCCACATCCTCAACTACTCCCTCCTCTACGAGAGCTCTAGCAAGATGAGGTCTTCCAGGGGTTGTTGCGTTTTCTAGTATCCGATTGATAATCCGATTATCAATCTGGATTCCAAGCCCCTCGAGTTTGGCGACCATTTTTGGTATTCGTTCTATCCTTGCTTCTTCAAGTTCCTCTAGTCTGTTTTCTAGTTTCTGTGATTCAAGCGGAACGAAGTATCCAAGCAGATGTGCTTCTTTGTCCCAGTACTCTGTGCTTATCTCAACGCCAGGTATTCTGACGATGTCTTGAGATGTCTTGGCAGATACAAATTCACGATTACCGTCTATAGTGTCATGATCAGTAAGAGCGATTGCTCCAAGAGCTAATCTTGCACCCATTTGAACCAATTGGCTGGGTGTATGAATCCCGTCAGACACATTCGAATGTAGATGCAAATCAGCTCTCTGAATCGTCGTAGATGGCCTCCGTTCGTAGCTGTCGCACCAATTCCTTCACCTTTGGACATATCCGGCGGATGTCTTCTTTTGTCACCGTGTCAGCTGAAGGGCAGTCCCTATCCGCTACACAGGTTCCAAGGTGTAGGTTATAGACGATTGGATAGTATCGGCATCCTTCAGGTCTCTTATCATATATTTTGCATGATCTGGATTCCCTGTCATAGAAATAGCAATATCCATCGTTATTCCTAAGCTCAATGAAACCATCTGAAGCCTTTCTGGCGTAATCATCGCGGGAATAGCCAAGAGAGTTGATACGATTGACATCCTTCTTGGTTAGTGTCATTTCTGTTTCTGTACAGCAGATGCGCACTTCGTCGCAATCCCCGTTGTGATTACATTCGAAAGGTGGCAGAGTCAATCTTCCCTCTGATTTTCCTTTCCTAGTTACTGGCTATTAGTTGTGTGGTATGCCATTAATAAGAAGCTGGTGTACTAGGAATCTAAACTGAGATATAAGAATAGAATCTACCCGAATAAGAGAACGAAGTATCTCCTTCCTATCGCCTTAATCTCCTAAGTAAGGATAATCTGCCGCTCTTACTTAGTTTTTCTTCTGAATCGAGAGAATCGATAGAACGCAGCTTCTTGCCTGTTATCTTTTGAAATGCTCTTGCTCGAACCGCTCTGACATGCTTGAGAAGATTCATTGATTCTGATGGGTGAGATCCCAAGGTCTTGTTGATACTGAACATCTCAAGAAGCCGATCCAGAATATTCATTCTCATTCATGTTTTCCAGTGCGAATGAACTCAAAAGCCTTTGCAACATTGCAGATGTCACACGGGGGAATTTCTCCTAATCCAATGAATGGACCATTCGTAGCCAAAGCGCTAAATACGGAGAGACAAAGCCAAACTTGGACAATAGTGGAGCTGCAATACAGTGAGAATAGCCATCCTAAACAAAGACGCTTGCAGGCCAGATGACTGCACCCATGAATGCCGACGGTTTTGTCCACAGGTAAGAACTGGTGTGGATGCTGTTATTTTTCCCGATGGACAGGATGAACCACCCACAATTGTTGAAGATCTCTGTTCAGGTTGCGGTATGTGCGTGAAGAAGTGTCCCTATAATCATCAGGGCGCTGTAATCAAGATTATCAACTTGCCAGAGGAACTTGATACCGACACAAGCCATCGGTATGGTGTTAATGCATTCAAGCTATTTCGGCTTCCGACTCCCAAGCAATCACAGGTTTTGGGTCTGATTGGCCCTAATGGCGTTGGTAAAACCACAGCTATTCGAATATTAGCCGGGGAACTCAAACCTAACCTTGGTCGCTTTGAAGATCCTCCGGACTGGGATGAAATCATCCGCGAGTTCAGAGGATCCGAACTTCAACCATTCTTTGAAAAAATCCAGGAAGGCTCCATTGTCCCAATCCATAAGCCTCAGAACATAACTGGTCTGTCAGAAATGGAATCGATTGCTGGAAAACCAATCAGTGCTCTTTTGGAGTCTTCTGATAGTTCAGGTCGATTATCTGAAATGAAAACGGAGCTCAATCTAGAGGATATTTGGGACCGAGATGTCGGACACTTGAGCGGTGGCGAGCTTCAACGTGTGGCAATCACTGCGGCAATCGTCCGAGAGGGTGACATTTACTTCTTTGACGAGCCCACGGCTTATCTGGATGTTCGAGAACGCCTTAGAGTTGCCAGAGCGATTCGTAACCTATCTGACCTTGGAAAGACCGTGGTCGTTGTTGAGCATGACTTGTCTATCTTGGATTACGTCTCTGATTTGATTTGCATGCTTTACGGTGATCCGGGCGCTTATGGTATTGTTTCTCATCCGCATGGAACAAGAAAAGGTATCAACATTTTCTTGGATGGATATATTCCCGATGAAAATATGCGATTCAGGGACACATCCATTACTTTCAAGGGGATGTCTGCTGATGATAGAGAATTCAAAGGTGCACAACCATTCATTCGTTATGACAACATGACCAAGGAATTCAAAGACTTCAAGCTTGAAGTTCAAGCTGGCGAAGTGGCAAAAGGTCAGATTATTGGTATATTAGGTCCAAACGGAATAGGAAAGACAACTTTCGTAAAGATGTTAGCAGGAGTATTGGAACCAGACGAGGGTGAGGCCCCTAACACCACAATAACCGGTATGGAATTACAAGTCAGCTACAAACCTCAGTATATCAGTGCTGATTACGAAGGGACAGTTAGAATGTATCTGCGAAAGGTGGGCGAAGGTAGAGAAGCCACTTCACAGTTCAAGACTACGGTTATTCGAAATATGGGCCTCGAGCACCTACTAGATAATTATGTTCCTGATCTAAGTGGCGGTGAGCTCCAACGTGTAGCTATTGCTGGCTGTCTGGCCCGAGACGCGGATATCTACTTGTTAGACGAGCCTTCTGCTTTTCTTGACGTGGAACAACGGCTTGCATCCGCACGGGCAATTGGACGTATCATCCGAAATAACATGAAGACGGCCTTTGTAGTTGAGCACTCCATTCTCATGGCTGACTACCTGAGTGATTCAATGATTCATTTTGATGGTATCCCTGGTAAGCATGGTTATGCATCACAGGTCATAACTGTCAAACAGGGTATGAACTCCTTCTTGAAAGAGATGGGTGTGACCTTCAGACGAGATCCCCAGACTGGACGGCCACGAGTTAACAAAGAGGGTTCTCAGATGGACCAGAAACAGAAGGCAGCAGGTGACTACTGGGGTTCCCCCTCCTAGTTCTTAGTTCATGCTATGCCCCGATACCAATAGTTCTTGTTGGCCTTGCTTTTCTCCCCATCCATTTCAGCAAGAATTCGCATGGTTTCGTTGCCGCAACGAATTGCGTTCTCTTCCCCTTCTACACGGAATTCATCTTTGACCCTGTTTGCATAGACCGCACATATAGCCCCAGTTCTGAATCCATACAGGTTACCCAGAGTGAAAAGCGTGGCCGCCTCCATCTCGAAGTTCACAACTTTCGCTCTTTGTAGTTCTTCAATCAGGGCTTCGCTGTAGTCTTGTTTGTATCCTTCAAAACCTGGCCTTGATTGACCAAGATAGAATGAATCGGTTGATGCGGATATGCCCAGATGGTACGTGATACCAAGCGATTCTGCGGCTGTTACAGCTGCTAACACCATCTCGTACGAGGGACTGGCTGGATATTCTTGTCTGATGTATTGGTCGCTGGTTCCTTCCAAGCGAACTGCGCCTGTTGATATGATAATATCACCTATGTTGATCTCTTCTTGTAGCGTAGCTGTAGATCCCACTCGGAGAAAATCCCTTGCACCTACATTAGCAAGCTCTTCAATCGCAATTGCCGTACCCGGCCCGCCTATGCCGGTAGAACACGCTGAAATTTCTGTTCCCTTGTATATCCCTGTATGCGTCACGAATTGCCTGTGCGCTCCTTTTTGTTCATAACTGTCCCAGAAGCTGCTAATCTTCTTAACGCGGCCAGGATCTCCTGGCAATATCACGCTCGATGCAACATCACCCTCCTTTACTTCAAGATGATACTGTTCTCGTTCCTGTGTTTCGGGTCTCTCAGCAGATACTCTTCCTTCTTTCATGATATCGCACACCCATTTTCAATCTGAGATGGATTGTCCACTGACAGCATGGGGAAACGAACATATGGCTTTGTCGGGATAAGTACACCATGGAATCCTCCATTGTCACTCCTTCGAGAAGGGGCTCGAATAGATACGTTATAACAGTTAACTCCGCAAGACACTACTTGCGTAAGAGAGACTTTTTGACATACGCATCACAACTACTACCGGAACCACTTGGTTCAGAAACTTGGTCGCTTGCTTGGGGATATATCCGGCGATTTGATGATTTACTGGATTCTCCAACTATCAACAAGACACAGGCTGTAGCGTTACTGGAAAATGAGCAGTCAGTAGTAGAAAGAGGGTTTAACGGGAGCTTGAGAGTAGGTAGGAACTCACCCAGACGTCATCATTGGCTTGCACAGTTCTTTGATAATGAAAATACATTCTATTCGGGAAGGGCCCTTCAGCAGGTCCGAGACCTCTATGATAGTGCTTGGGGTGACGTAAACCGCCGAAACAGGATTATTTCTCAGAACGAAATGGATCGACTACTCTACAAGAAGGCCAGAAGTTTCTTCAAATTGTATTTTATCCTCGGTCGGTTGGATCTGGGGGGTTACCTTGATGAATTCTCATATCTGCTCGGGATGGGCCTTGGCATGCTCGATGATATGCTTGACATTCTGATAGATCAGGACGCCGGATACATCAATATCACTCAAGAAGAGATGCAAACTCTTGGCATCGATTTGAATCCAAGAGACAAACTATTCATTAAGAAGGCGATTGAAAGAGGCTATCTGACATATAAGGCGAAGCGGATTCTGCGATTACTGCTTCGTGCTCGTCGACTTACCCGCCGATTAAGAATGCCGTTGATTCGGAAGTTCATTCTACGGCTAACTGAAGTTTTTGCAGCTCCAATATTCGAGGGCCGCTTCATTCCCGGACAGTCTTATTTCTTCAAAGGCGGAAGAATTGCTGATTTGATTCTGCCTAATAATGAGTCAATAGCATACAGAATGGGCCATCAGGTTCTCAAGGCAATACTGGCTGTTCCCCAGGTAATTCCAGTTCTTTTCGAAAACCTTCATGATGAATGGGCAGAATCGGGAAAGGTGTGAAGTTGTTCTGTAATAGGTGAGTAGAATTGCTGATGGGGCCCTAAATAATTTGGAATCTGCCTGTTTTGTGATATGGATGACTAGAAAAGCCCATTTTCCAGTTCCTACAAAAGGTCTAAATCTAGGGGTGTGTATAGATTTGTGGGATGTAGAGTTTGAGTGTACGGCGTCGTTTCAAGACTTTCGTTACTGAGCAAAAGACGCTTCTTTTCTTTCAAATCATGATTCTGCTTGGGCTACTTATTCAAGTGATTATGTTTTTTGCCTATATTTGGTACGGACGGCCTCCTGAAGGAGATTACCTAGCCATTGCACAGTTCTTCCTTGTGGCTGCAATTTGGGTGCTTACTATCAACACTGGTATTGTCCTCTTCTGGTGGGTATCTCGACTTGGGAGTTGGCCTATAAGGGCCGCCTCATCTGATGACTTATCAGACACGGCGTAGTATGAAGCTTCATTATCGGTGAATTTGACGATGACCTTGGAAGATACGAAATTTGAACATCTTTGCATGGGAAAACGAACGCGGCTACATCGTATGATGTATGATTTTGGACCCGGCAATGGCAAGCTTCTGATTCTGCCAATAGACCAAGGTCTTGAACATGGTCCGATTGATATGTTTGCAAATCCTGAGAGCATCGATCCAGACTTTCAGTTTCGCTTAGCAGTGGAGGGTGGTTTTTCAGCGATTGCTCTACATATCGGTCTTGCCGAGAAATACGCAGGAAAATATGCTGGGAAAATACCTATTGTACTGAAGTTGAATGGGAAAACGAATATCCCTTCCGACGATGAAGCCCTCTCTCCGCTGACTGCATCGGTAGAGGATGCGGTTCGTATGGGTGCAGATGCGGTTGGATATACCCTTTATGTGGGATCTCCCAATCAGGTTGCTGATTTTACGCAACTACGGCAGGTGAGACAGGATGCTACTCGATTTGGTCTGCCACTGATTGTGTGGTCCTATCCTCGTGGTAGAGCCATTGAATTGAAGGGTGGAAGAGATTCACTTTACGCGGTTGATTATGCGGCTAGAGTCGCCAACGAACTCGGTGCAGATGTTGTGAAGCTGAATGTTCCTGCTACTGATCCTAGCAAGAAGGCAGACCAGCCATCGCCCTATGACTCGATGGAGCTGGACTATGGCGAGAGAGTAAGAAAAGTTGTCGAATCTGCCGGGAAGACTATGACTATTTTTTCTGGTGGGAGCAAAATTGGAGATGAAGACGTTCTCAAAAGAGCCAAAATATGCATGGAAAACGGTGCGAGAGGACTGATTTTCGGAAGGAACATCTGGCAAAGAGACTGGGAAGACGCACTTGACATGACCTCTAAAATCAAGAAACTCATGAAGAATGCTAGGCAATAATACAATAATACAATACCTACTCTTGCGGTACTATTATATGCATGTATAATAGTGAGCACTCGAGAAGGGTGCCTACCTCCTATGCTAGTCCGAAAACCCTATTATGGGTCCTTAGGTGGGGGTTTCCTGAATCTGAAAAACCGAGAATAAATGGAGCGAGTTGTGAATGGTAAAGACGACTCTCAGCGTAATAAAGGCCGATATCGGTTCACTGGCTGGACATGTTATAGTACCCGATTTTCTAATGGAGATTGCTCGTAAGTCTCTGAAAGAGGGTGTGGAAGATGGTATAATCAACGATTACTATGTTACTCATGCAGGTGACGACCTGGAACTCATCATGACCCATGATAAAGGTGAGGACCATGAGGAAGTTCATGAGCTTGCATGGAACACTTTCATGGAAGGTACCAAAGAAGCTAGGAAACGGAAAATCTACGCAGCAGGACAGGATATGCTTGAAGACACCTTCAGTGGTAATGTCAAAGGTATGGGTCCTGGATCTGCAGAAATGACCATTGAAGAGCGAAAATCAGATCCCTTCGCGATTTTCTGTGCTGATAAGACGGAACCTGGCGCATTCAATCTACCCTTGTTCCGCATCTTTGCAGATCCCTTCAATACTGCAGGTTTGGTAATAGATCCAAGTTTCCATGAGGGTTTCAGTTTCGTTGTACAGGATATCAAAAAGGAGATACCCTGTTACCTTGAAATGAAATGCCCGGAGGAGATGTATGATCTTCTGGCTCTGTTGGGTAGCACCGGTCGGTATACTATCAAGAAAATCTACCGAAAGGACGGGATGCCTGCAGCTGCAGTAAGCACCGACAAACTGCATCAGATTGCAGGGAAGTATATTGGCAAGGACGACCCTGTAGCTATTGTTAGGGGTCATTCAGGTCTTCCAGCAATGGGTGAAATCCTAGAGGGCTTTACAATACCACACCTTGTGTCAGGTTGGATGCGAGGTTCTCATACTGGTCCCCTGATGCCAGTTAGTCTGGAGGACTCTCGATGCACACGTTTTGATGGTCCTCCGCGTGTAATCGGTTTAGGTTTCCACGTAGCTAACGGCAAGTTGCTTGGTCCTGTTGACCTATTTGCAGATGTAGCATTCGATGTGACCCGAAAACGGGCAATGGATGCTGTCGAGTATCTCAGGAGACATGGCCCCTTTATGCCTCACCGGCTAGATGACGGCGCGATGGAATACACAACCCTCCCTGGTGTCTTAGATAAATGTGAAAGCCGTTTCACTGAAGAAGAAATACGTCCAGAAAAGGAATAGTTAATTTACCTTGTTCTTGGACTCTAGGGCCCTCTTACGGGCCCTGGTCCAATTTTATTGTTTCTCTATTAATGGCTATGGGTCTAGCCAGTCCGCTTTATTATGTGATAGCCGAATTTCGTCTTAACTGGTTCCTGTGTCATAGCGCCAACAGAGAGATTGTATGTTGCTCGCTCAAATGGTTTCACCATTTGCCCTCTTGCGAAGTATCCGAGATCCCCACCCTTTTTTCTGCTTGGGCATTCGCTATGTTCCTTTGCCATCTTCTTGAAACTAGCACCCTCCTTGATTTTGTTTATAATTTCAAGAGCTTTACTATGCTTGTCAACAAGAATGTGGCTTGCTCTGACTTTTCCTTGATTTCCCATTTATATCACCGTCTATCCTGTTTTCCGTGATTCCCTTCCCTCTATAAGTGCTTGTTTTCGAAGAAAAAGTTGCTGCGATTTTTGCTGTTATTGTATCTCTGAAGTAAGCATTTCCCAGAAACCAAATATTAATCATCGTTAAAACCCTCAATATCATGTGGGGTAACCAAAATTCAGATTGATCCATTTCAAATGTTTGTAGACTTCATAGCTTCACTTCTTCAGCCATTCGGCCTGGATCCCTATGCACAATACATAGCCATTGTGCCATTTTTGATAATACTCTATATTGCCTATCTCATTGTTGCGCGTTCAATTCGTGTGTCATTCCGCAGGGCTGGTTTACCACGGGAAGCTACCACAGGCGTAATATTCATTGTCCGTCTAATTTTCTTCGGAATTGCGGTTATTGCGGCTTTGACCATAACAGAGATAATAGCTGGTGAGGGAGTTGTTGCCTTTGGTGCCCTAACAGGTACAGCTGTGGGTCTTGCGTTTTCAAGGTCATTAAGTAACATGGTTAGTGGCCTCTATGTATTTGCTTCACGCCCGTTCCGCATTGGTGACTACATCAGAATTGGATCAGTTGAAGGAATTGTCCGTGATATTACCCTCAATTACACGAAAATAGTAAAACCTGATTATACGATTGAGGCAATACCCAATTCAGATATTGTTGAAGAGAAATTGGTGAACTTCCGCATCAGGATTGATCAATATTTGAACATTAGAGGAATGAAGAAAGAGCAAGAAACAACGGAGGAAGGCCGGCTGTCGAGCGCGATGAGCAAATTCAAAGAGCTGACAACCGGAGAAGAAGTATATCGCTACACGTTTGAGATATTTGCCCATCGAGCCTATGATGTGGGTGAAGCTCGAGAAAACATGAAGCGTGTTGTCCAAGAATGGGAAAACCGTTTCCTTGAGCCGCCAGAGATGTTTTACAGCACCAATGACTACAATGGCACAAGATTCGGTTTTGCTATCATTGTCGATGATCCTACGAAGATACTTGAAGATGGTGCTGATTTTCAAGAAGCACTAGTGAAATCATTTCAAGGTTAAATATGGGTCATTGGTGGAGATATGTGTCCTAAGTGAGTAATATCCCAATTGTAACCTGAGTGAGACACCAATTCATTATCTGGTTTGCCACACAATTCAAACGAGCCAAGATGAAAGTCGTGACGATTTGCTTGCCGAAGAGATACGTTTCAGGTATTGAGGATTTGGTAGAACAGAGCAAATATCCTAATCGATCTGAAGCAATCCGAATCGCAATCCGGGATATGCTTGTTGATGAATTGTGGGGGTCTCGAGCACAAAAACGTCCTTCTGTCCCTCTTGTTTCGCAATTAACGGAGACATCTCCCACCGAAGAAACAACTCCTCCCTAATATCCCCAAGCTATCTTTTTTAGTAGTCTAGTAGGAGTGGTGCTTGAGTGCCCATTTAGCTCAGATGAACTCGGGAGAATTATGAAAATGGTTATGGATCGCATCAAAAAATTCCTCGGTAAAGAAGAGGAAGAGGAAGAAATCGAAACTGAAGCTGAAACCGAAGCTGAAACTGAAGTAGAGGAAGAACCTCCTACCGAAGCCAAAAAAGAGGCTGAGGTTGAGGAAGAAGCTCTAGAGGAGCCTCCTACACGTGGAAAAGGTACTATTCCATATCATGATACATTTCAGAAAAGATTGGAATTCTTATTTGATAACGAGGAAACTGCGGGAGACATGAAGGCTCCAGATGAGTTCTCACTGGAGTTCATGGTTATGGGTGAACGATTCAATGTAACAAAGGACTCAATGGGTCCTGTCGAGATTGAGTCTGGAACCACTTCTGATGAAGATGTATTCATTCGAATCTCAAACACCGTAGCCAAGAATCTGCTTGATGCTGCTACCTTTGATGAATTCTCAGACACCTACATGCAGTATTACCGAGAATCGGAATCTGACAAGTACGTGAAAATCGATCTTCGTAAACCGATTGAAGAATTGAACAAGCGAGGTTATGTTAGAGTACCTATATTACGGCTCTTGGTTGGACAGGTCCGTCCCTGATAGATAACTTGGCAAGCCTAATCATAGGCACTTATTAGGCTGGGAGACACCACTTCATTTACACCTAATGGTGGGAACGTACAAAATGAAGGATATCAATCTACCAGCTATTGTGATTAACTTCAAAACATATCCACAAGCCAACGGTGAGAGAGCTGTTCTATTGTCACAGGCTTGTGAACGAGTCGCAAAGGAATACGACGTTTCTGTTATAGTTGCCCCTCAGGTTACGGACCTTTACCGGGTCAGTCGGGCTGTGGATATTCCTGTGTTCTCACAGCATATGGATCCTGGCTCTCCGGGTCGCTTTACCGGGCACGTTCTTGGCGATGCACTTGTAGAATCAGGTTGCTCTGGAACAATACTCAACCATTCTGAGAACAGAATGGAACTTGCTGACATCGAGGCTGCTATCCAGACTGCTGAAGATCATCACCTGTATACTATCGTATGTACCAACAATCCGGCGGTGAGTGTTGCTGCATCAGCTCTCAATCCTTCAGCTGTTGCAGTTGAGCCTCCAGAACTCATCGGTACCGGTATCTCGGTGTCTCAGGCTCAGCCAGAGATTATCAGCGGTACTGTTGAAAAAATCCGTGCAGTAAACGAAGAAGTCGACATCTTATGTGGAGCCGGCATCTCAAGTGGTGATGATGTTGAGTCTGCACTTAATCTTGGAGCTCAGGGTGTTCTGCTTGCATCGGCAGTTGCAAAGGCGGAGGAACCAGTCGAGATTCTGAGAGATTTAGCTCAGCCCATCGCCTAAGTGTCTATTCCGTTTGGTTTTTCAGGCACTTGAATCGCTACAGAATCGGCGATACCATTGAAAGTCGACCTTGAATGTGCTCATTGTCTTATTGAACGAGCAGTAAACCAAGCTAAGCTTGCTACTGACAATCCCGAAAAACAGATGGAAGTCGTAGAAGCGGTTACCAAGCTGTTCGGTATGGATCTAAATGAGAATTCTGTTCCAAGTCATATTGGCACGGATCGAGATTTGCTTGTTCAAGAAATAACGGGCAGGGACCCGTACGCACATCTCAAAGAAGAATCCAACGAGCTAGCCCTTGAGCTATTTCCAACGCTTCGGAGTCTAGTACATGAACAGACCCATCCCGCTGCTAGATTCAGAAAAGCTGCTCTTATCGCAGCAGCAGCCAATGCAATTGAGTTCGATGTTTCGGGGCGGGAATTCGACTTGGAGATTCTCCGAGACTTGGTAGCTGATGTAGAATCTGATTTGGCTATCGATGAGGTCGATGAATTCTATGAACTGTGTCACGAGGTCAGTGAAGTTGTATACTTGATGGATAACGCCGGCGAAATTGTCTTGGATATGGTACTTATTGAGCAAATTCAGAACGTTGGGCCAGAAGTGACTGCAGTTGTTAAAGGTGGGCCGATTCTCAATGATGCTACCATGGCTGATGCAGAAGCGGTAGGACTGGATGAATGTGCAGATCAGGTTGTAGATACTGGAGCTCCGGCTATAGGCGTCAATCTAGAACGCGATTCAGAGGATTTCAAGCAATTACTGTTTTCAGCTGAATTGATTGTAGCTAAAGGAATGGGTAACTATGAGAGCATGACCGAATTTGACACGAGTGAGCTTTGTCCCGTCGTACATATACTTCGGACCAAATGTTGGCCCGTAGCGCGTCACGTTGGGGTCGATCGTGACAAGAATGTTGTTCTGATACGACAGTAGATACCTACATTTCTCTTTCGAAACAGAATGTTTTGGTGTATGGTTTGGCTTCTACATAGGACACCTTCAATCCGGGGAACTCTAGATTAAGATAATTGTTGAGTCGTTCCATACCCGGATTTTCTGTAGCAAACGAACCTAATTCGAGCAGATTACAGCCTCGTTCGTTTGCTATGATTCTTGTTTGTGGTGTTACATCTCCCGTCACAATCGTACGAGCTTCCTTCTCAAGGGCACTGAGGATTTCCCCTCTTGAAACAAAACTACCCGGAAGGACGAGAACCTTTTCCACTTCTTGATCGAGTTCACCAGTAAACTTGATTGAACCAAGGTTCAGCTTGTCTGCCAGATAATTGAGGAATCGAGAGTGATTCATTGGCTCGATGGTCTTGACTATACGGCCTGTTGGAACTACTGGTTCATGTTCTCCCTTCGTCATGAACTGTTGTTTATGTGTCAACCCTAGTCGCTCTACAAGTGCATCACTAAGTCCGTTTTCAGCCCCTATCCAAGCGGAGCTCATGACGTATGTTGATATGTAATTCTTACTCAATAATCGCACTCGATCTAAATCCCACCCACCAAGGTGATTTTTCGGCGTGGTGAAAATTGGTCTATTTGATATCAAAAGATTTGCTTTTTGCTGTGTAGCACTAGTCACTACTCTTGCAGAGGGATATGATGCAACCAAAACTCGATTCACGGTGGTTTTGATTTGCTCGGATGTCGTTTGAGGTCCTATTTCAACGTAGCTTCCTCGTTTGGCAAAAGCAAGTCTGTTTGGAGCTATGTCTTCCAAATATTGGATTATGTCAAACAGAGTAGCCATCTTTTCTCTCCTTCTTTTTTCACTCGGTAGCTGGCTGGGACGTATCAGAAACTACATCCCAGCCATATCAAATTACATCATACCTTTCTTCCGCATAACAACCAAGATAACTGCAATAATCGCGACTCCACTTATAGCTATTGCAGTAATTACTAGAGGATTAAACATCCCCGGCGAAGTAGGAGAAGTGACTCCGGTGATGGTAATCGTCTTGCTTTCAAGGAAGAACGTATTGCCCAGTTGATCTCCAACAGATACTTGGATAGTCACATTTGTTCCATCCGAGTATGGGCCAATTTCAGCGCTATACTTACCACCGACATATTCCATTGGTACTGTATTTTCTGTTTCGTCTACTGAATAGGTCAGGCTTACCGATGTAATCAAAGATTTGCTCCCGATATCCTGTGGGAGCTCGACGATCAACATCAATCCTTCGTCGGTAGACTCGATTGAAGAGGTAACACTATCAATTATTCCCCCTGCCAATAGAGTAACAGGTTTCAAATCCTCAGTTGTGTTGAAGTCTTTTAGATTGAAAGCAATCTCCATGTATCCGTAGCTGTCGGTTTGAACACCAAAATCAATGGTTCCCGTTGTGCCGGCAGCTGCAGCAAGAGATTGCCAATTCTCTTCAATACTCGAGGCTGTACTTACAAATGGAGTAACGTTGAGTTTAACTCCGGTTTCAAGTCTATTTCCCATAGACAGGCTTACCGTGGTCTCACTATTTGGTTCAGCGACCCCAATACTCTGTGAGACCTCTAAATCAATACCTGTGACTTCTTCACTTGTGGCGTCTTCTGCATATGCTATAGCTCGTGATGGATTCCACCAGTCCAATGCACTCTTCGCATGGTCAAGATAAAGCCGCGAAAGGGATACGTTATATCCACCGTTCTCAAGCCCCTCAATTTCGCTTTCAGCATTCTCGACAGCGGTTTCCGCCTCTTCTTGGATTGAGAGAAAACGATCAACCCAGACACCTTGACCAAAAACCAGATTATTGTACCTGTCAAGAATGACTATTCTTCGATCCAAAACTGCATCTATGAGATCTTCGGCCGTGATTGTGCCACCTGGCCCGCTTGGATTCTTTACAAACGCCACATTTCTGGTCAAACCGAGTTTTTTAGCAGAATGCCCATCAGAGGCTCCCATGAATGGCCAGAAATATGCTTGCTCTCCCAATCCATGGATATATCCGGAGTTATCTACTTCGAATGCATCATAACCGTAGTCCTGGAAGTTTTCCCATACTGCTGCGTACGGAAATCCTATAGTTGGGTGACAGAATACTGCTATGCCTCCTTGTGCATGTATTTCATTCACAGCTTCTTGCGTACTGTCTGTATAGATTTGTTCGGTAAGTGGAAAGCCAACTGTATGTGGGATTGCAGACAATTCAGCTCCAATGAAAATCTCCGAATCTAGACCATATGTCTCTGTGAATTCTCTGACTGCTAGTGCTCCATAGATGCCATTAGTAGAGGGCTTATCATAGGAGTGGTCTGACATGACAAAGAAATCCTGATGGACTTCCACGTTCCTTATTGCCATCTCACTAGGCGTGTTCTGCCCATCACTCGCTGTTGTATGGTCATGATATGCCCCATTGAAAATTTCATACTGGGCAATTTCTGTTTCGTTCAGATCTGGTCCGTGCCCGACCTTGATAACTGCCTTCTCGGGAAGATTAACTGCTCTTTGCTCAGCTCCGACCAACCAATCGAAGATATTTACCGTTAGCTGTGAGTGGTCATCATCATTTACCTGCCACCCGACGTTCTTTCTGTATTGCGTGAATGGAGCAAGAGCACCTATTGCTACTACTCTACCACTTCCATCTTCTGCAATGGCAAGGGTATCTCCAGAATCACTTGTTGCTAATGATGTAGCTGAACCACTAATCGAGAGCGGGCAGCCACTAAGCTGATCTGCATTTGAATGGAATGAGTTTACATTTGTCGTTATTTGATGATCCTCTATCTCACCTTCGCTTCTAAGTACACGACCTCGCCATCTTTCTGCATCAAACTCAATCCCATATGTTGTAGAGACTGGATTCAAATTCTCGATACTGTATCCCCAAGACCCCTCTAGGGGCTCCACACCAACTAGCAGCAATCCGCCTCCATTCTCAACGAAGGTATGAATAGCATCAACTTCCCCTGATGTAAGAGCAATGTATGGGAAAAATAGAGCCAAAACATCATAATCATTGAGGATGCCACTATCAAGCGACGCATTCCAGTTCATGCTCATGTTGTACCCATGTTCGGAGAGTATCCAACCAAACATGGATGCATTTCCTGGCGTCCACATTTCTGATGCGTTACCAGTATGTGACTCGTCAACTAGAACCTTTCCCCCACCAGAACTGGAAAGGGAATTCCCTATGTTCGGCACATCTGATGTTGTTGACACATCATGCGCAGTTGGTACCTGTACTGTTAGCATCAATAGAAGAAAGAAACTTAGCAGAGCAATCTTTTTCATCAACACTCAACCAATTACATATTTACACTTGTCCTACATAAGCTGTTTCATTTAGACAGAGTGTCAACTGGCTGAGAACCTTTTGGAAGAAGATTTGTAACTAGTAGTCAGTATCTAACACTATTCTTCTTCTTCAATTTCCTCATCATAAGTATAGAGCTCATCAAGGTCTTCATCGGAAACTAGCCGGTCTTCCGGCCCCTCTTCAATCTCCTCTATTTCCGGTTCCTTTTCGGGGGCTTCTGGAACCTCCCTTTCAAAAACACGTCCCTCTCTTTTTGCCTTTGTTTTCTTGATTTTCCAATACTTGGCATTAACACTGCGCAATCTTTTCTTACGCTTCTGATTAGTAACCGAGGGATTCTGCACGTTTCGTAACCTTGCTCGTTCTCTTTCTAGAGCTTTCTCCTTGTCGCCCATCTTTCTCACCGCAGTGCTTCGGTCCAGTCCGGGAAGCTGTTTTTATAACTGTGTCGAATACACAAAGAAATCGATATCTCCATATCACTTTTCGTCTACTAAATCGGTGGTTGCTTCAAATGTCCTCCTCAAACCGAGACGATGTAAGCATTAGAATACGACTTAGTCCTGAGCTTCTAAAGAGAGTAGATCGAGCAGCCGGTGAGCATGGCCGCCAGCGGTTCATTAGAGATGCCATTCTTTCCAAGCTTGATGAGGAGCTTCCTCCCATCGTGAATAGGCTAGTAGATCAAGTTGAAGAACTCCACGCCCGGGTGGAATATCTTGAAGCACAACAATCAACGAGTATGTATAGAAACCAATTAAGCTCAGTAACCAAGCAGAAAATATGCCGCGATGAATTGGACCGGAAGATACTGACATACTTCGTTCAGCATGAGGGTGCAACTACACCCGAACTTGCTGAAGAGTTGCTCGGAAGTGAATCCAAGCGTCGTACTATTTTGGACAGAATTCATAGATTGAATGAATCGGCAGAAGATGTAGTGGGGTCCCAAGTTTTGGAATATGAGAAGGGACTGCGGAACGGGAAGCAAGGGGCTTGGTGGCTCATTTGCAATACCAAACTCACTCAATAGGTGGCAAATGCTTTAAGGTTGCAAGAACGTGAAGCGGTGGGGCCGTAGTCTAGTCTGGATAAGGCACCAGCCTCCGGAGCTGGGCTCCCCCGGTTCAAATCCGGGCGGTCCCGCCAATATTATCCAATTCTAATTCGTGTTTCTTTTTCGAGGACTTTATATCTTTGAAATGCAACTAACTAGCAATATGGGCGGTTGACCTTAATGGGTTCTAAATTGGAAGAAGTCATCTCTAAATATGAAAAGAAATTGAATAGCAGTCCCGGAGATTCGGTTCTTGAGTATCTAAACGAGGGTGAAAGCTTCCTGATTGACACATCGGACTACTTGCTTCGGGTCACAAAGCGCAATGGACGGGCCGAGGTAGCCTTGGTTGAAATCCCTGTTCCGTAATTACCTTTTCCTCCTGCCACTTACTGATTTTATTCATTCGCCAGCGAAGGGTCTATAAGAAACTCTAGGTGGATTCAATTAGGGGCCGTAGTCTAGCCTGGGCTTTCAGAGGACAATCTTCTGGAAGAGGTACATAAGGCACCAGCCTGCGGAGTTGGTAATCCCCGGTTCGAATCCGGGCGGTCCCGCCATATTCAATTCTTAATCCATGTAGTACTGCCTGATTGAAATTCGGTGATTAGATGGCGTTTCACATGCACTCTTCTATCCTTCAGCTGGGTGTCTCAAAGGCATTATCTATAGTCTTAAATCATCGTAGAAGGGGAAATACTACAATCATCACGAAGACCGCTTCTCGAAGCAAGTAGGCTGTTTTCGGAGGTTTCAATCATGCAATTCACCCCCCAACGGCTAGAGAAAGTCCATCGTTCAATGAGAGCCGAAGAAATCGATGCTATCATTGTTACTCGGAAGCCTGATGTTCAATACCTCACTGGCTACCAACCTCCACTGCGTGACCTTCCTGTTGCATGTGTTGTTGTTGACGGCCATCAGCCTCATTTGATTGTCTCTGAAACACAAAGCAAAGCATTATCTCTGGATTTAGTAATGGCAAAGGTTGTTACTTTTCCCGAGATTGGTTCCCCAGAATGGTTTTTGGCTCATAGTCCTCAGATGTGGAAATCTGCCATCGGAGAAATTCGAAATATGGGGGCGGAGAGTGGTATGATTGGATTCCAGCAAGACTGGGTCTCAGTATTGGAATTCGATGTTCTAAAAAAGGCTCTTCCTAAAGCTGGGTTCTGTGATTTTTCTAAGAACCTATGGCGATTACGCCAGATAAAAGATCCTTCTGAGATTGAAACTATTAAGGCCGCCACCAAAATAGCTGAGATAGGCTTGAGAACCGCATTAGAAATCGTGGTTCCTGGTAAGACAGAAGAAGAAGCTTCAGTTGAAATCGAAGCGGCAATGCGAGGATCTGGTGGACAACAGAGAGGCATCCGGGCAGCTGTATTGTCTGAGCGGTACGGAAGTTTTCCTTTCGTTCAACCTAGTGCAGAACGAATTGGTGATGATGAACTAGCTCTCATTGACATAACGGTAAGTCATGATGGCTATTTTGCTGAGATATCACGAACACTACATACGGGAAGCCCAGATAGGAACGAAAAATCATTGTTTGATAGTGTTTTGAACGTATCAATGAATCTAGAGAATCTAATGGCTCCTCACATGCGCATTTCCAAACTTGCAGAAAAATCCATTGAGGGAATACCAAACACAAAGAAGCGGAGAGTTTTAGGTTCATCAATTGGATTAGATTTGCGAGAGCCTCCACAGATACAGTCGAATAGTACCTATTCTCTACGCGAAGGAATGGTTTTTTCCATTCATCCTACTTTCTACGATGAAAAAGTGGGAACCGCTAAAATAGCCGATATGCTCCTCGTTACTGAGAACGGCTCTTCTCGCCTTACAGATATGACACGAGAGACATTATGACTATGGTTGAAACTGCCATTTCCGAAGCTTCTGGAATACTTGGCTTATGACTTCTGCGTTGGCCTTCTGACGTTCTACTTCTTTCTGTGATAGTTCTCGTATTTGACTAGCTGGTGAACCCGAGTTGACGCTTCTCGGCGGGATGACAACATTTTCAGGCACTATCGAACCCGGTGCAAGTTTTACTCCTTCTCCTAAGGTTGCACCGTCAAAGACCACACATGCATCTCCGATATCAAGTGAATCGCCTAAATATACACCATGTAAGACCGAGCTTGAGCCGATTACCGTATGACTCCCAATCATGGCTGGGTTGTCCTCGTTATGTGCATGGATAACAACACTATCTTGTACACACGAGTTCTTTTCAATACTAACTGAAGCGCGGTCTCCACGGATTACAGCTCCAGGCCAAACACTCACACCTTCACCAATCGTAACATCACCTACAATGGTTGCTTGTGTGCTGATATAGGCTTCTGGATCGATATCCGGCTTTGTATCTCCAAAGGGCAGTATCGGCAATATTCATACCCCTACAAGTTGATTGTTCTGGGAATTGGCCTTGTATCTAATAAACCCATAACCTATGAACCCGAAAAAAGTCTATTCTAGAAGGGCATCTATTACCTGTTCATACTGTTCTGCCGGGCGTAATCCAATAAGGCGATCCGTTTTCCCTCCTCTATGCGGATCTTCGTAGGTTGCTAGTTCCCCATCCTTGTAGACCAGAACACAGGGAATCGCTGTAAGGCGGTTCTCCAAGGCAAACTGCCTGTGTTCATCAGTATTGACTTTGAAGAACTTAACAGCTGAATTATCCCCGTATTTCTCTTCTAGCTCTTCGAGGATTGGACTCAAAGCTTTGCAGGGACCACACCACGGCGCCCAGCAATCCACAAGGACAATACTGGCGTTATTCTTGGCCTGCTCAACTTCCTGTGGGGTTACATCGCTGACCAATTTGCTTTCTCCTTTGCAAGGTACAGTTTTCTGTCCTTAATCAAGCTTGTTAATTGTCTTTCTTCTAGGATGCTTCGCCAAGTAATTCATTCGCTATAGTGTCATAGACCTCCATTGGCATTACGCCAACCAGTCTATCCATCTTGTTGCCATTGCCATCGTCAAATACAACACGCTGTCCGTTAGCATACACTAGTACACTGGGTACTCCGGTGATTTGGTTCTTGGTGCTAAATTCGCGGTTCTTGTCCACATCTAACTTCACCACTCGTAGTCCTTTGCTATTGTATTTTTCATGGATTTCCTCAAGCATTGGACCAAGTGTTCTGCATGGTTGACACCAGACGGCATGGCAGTCAACGAATACAACTTGATTGTTTTCAACTATTTCTGGGATTTGATCTGCGTTAATGTCTTCGACCATGAGTAATATCTCCGGTTTAACCACCGAATCGGTTGTGAAGATTAAATGCACAACCGTTTATAAGCTTCCGCAAGCGGCAAAAAAGAATATCGCATTCCTATGATTTCTTGTAGGACTACTGCCAAAATTTGATAAGCGGCGTAAATCAGCCTTTTCAAGAGGTTTCGTAGAGTCCAATGCCTGTACTTCACTGTCTCAAATGCGGCTCGAAGCTGGATATCACTCAAAAAGGGCGTATTTGGACGGTTTGTTGTAACCATTGCAATGCTGAGCTGAAGCGGAAAGGTGGTGACCTCTTTGACGCATATGAGGCATACTCAGAGGCAATAAAGAGTGGTAAAATAGGTAGTTCCACACCAAAACGGAAGTCTTGGAAGAGAAAATCTCGCTCCCGCTCTTCCCAACGAAGAAAGAAGACCGGTAAGGAGCGAGTACAGTCTCTCAAGGAAGTTCAGAGGCTAATCGAGGAAGGTGGAGCCGAAATTGATGAACTGCCTGGGGGGCTAGAAGACCTTGCCCGTCGTGGAAATGACTATCTTGTGACTTACAGGCACATGGAGGAAACAGATGCTGAGTATGGATCGTATATTGGGGATATCAAATTGCCTTCCCGTCTCAAGGAGCTCTTGAGAGAAAAAGGGATAGAACGGCTCTACAAATTTCAGGAGATTTGCTACAATCTCATCATGGACGGACATGATGTTGTTATCTCTGCTCCTACTGCGCAGGGCAAAACGGAAGGTTTCATTCTTCCAATTATGAAGAAACTGCTAATCAATATCCGTGATTCTGTCATGAATCCCGGTGTACGAACATTACTTGTTTATCCTACGAAAGCCCTTGCAAGAGACCAGTACGAGAAAATATCCGCAATGTGTGATGCATGCAGTTTAACAGCAGCTATCTTTGATGGTGATGTCTCACAACACAAACGAAGGAAAATATATTCCAATCCCCCGGACATTATGCTGACAAATCCTGACATACTTCATTACCACTTGGGATGGAAAAGATCTAGACTGGTACCGCTTTTGGAGACAGTTGATTTTGTCGTACTGGATGAAATCCATCTATACTCTGGCTCTATGGGCGCGAACCTCTTCTACATCCTGAAACGACTTGCACTTGCCTGTGGTGATTTCCAGAAAATTGGTGCTTCAGCAACAATCGCGAATCCCAAAGAATTTGCTGAACTCATATTCGATACAGATGTAAAACTGGTTGCGTCAGAGCGTGCCAAACGCGGCCCAATACATTTCTTGATGTATTATCCCGGAGAGCGAAGCAAATACAGCATGATTGTTGATATTGTCGATAAGCTCCAACAAGGAGATTTCAAGACGCTTGTATTTGGCAACACGCATACTGAAGCTGAGCTTCTCAATATGATGATTAACGATAGCGGACACAAGTCGATGGTTCATAGAGCAGGCTTGTCTAAAAAATACCGAAATGATGTCGAGGAGGATTTCAAATCAGGTGACCTTCCTATTATCGTGTCCACCCCAACTCTTGAACTTGGTGTAGATATTGGGGACCTTGATTCTGTTGTTAGCATGATTACCTCAATTACGAGATTGACTCAAAGAATTGGACGGGCGGGAAGGCAAGGCCAAGAGAGTGTTGCGGTTCTGGCTCTCCGTGATAATGATCCGATTTCGTCATTCTATAGGCATCAACCTGAGAAGTACTTCACTGATATTGATGCAGCCTACATGGAGCCAGAAAATGAGGTCGTAGGCTATTTTCAGCTCATTGCTGCAGCTATGAGTGGCAAATTGCATACTTCACATTTTCCTGGCCAGAAGGATATCCTCAATCAGTTGGAGCGGGAAGGCATTTTATCTGTGACTGAGAATGGTGAAGTACGAGTTGCTGACTATGAGCGAGCGAGGAAGGAGTGGAGGGGCTATAGCATACGCGGAATTGGCGACACAGTCCAAATAAAGTCTGGAAAGAAGACTATTGGCCGTCGCTCAATGCCGATGGCGGCACAAGAGCTACATCCGGGAGCCATATATCTTCATGGAGGGGATAACTACAAGTCAGTGGAATTCGCTTACACCTCGGGTTTGGGCAGAGCCAGAGTAGTACAAATTGATGAGAAGAATGTTTACACTAAACCGCTATATGTTACAATGCCTCGGATTGTTAAGATAAACGAGAATCAAGACTTACTTGGAATGGATGTAGTATACTGCGATCTTGAAATGAAACAGACTGTGGATGGTTATGTAAAAAAGGAGACCGGGAGCGGTGACATTCTCGATATGACCCAGTTGCAAAATCCCTTGGATTACACCTATAAAACCAAGGGCTTTGCTTTTGCGGCACCAGAACCTGATATCGCAGTAGATAAGTACCTCTCAGGGGAGTTTCGAAATGCCGAAGGTCCCAGAATGGGACCTGCAGACCTTTACGGTGGAGCTTTCCATGCATTGGAACATGTAGTGATAGAATCAAGTGATATGTTGACTGGCGGCAGTACAAGAGAGATTGGTGGCGTATCGATGGGTGACAGTGGCATCATATTCGTCTATGACGGTTGCCCTGGAGGAAATGGTGCCTCAAAGCTGTTGTTTACAAGACTTCAAGAGGCCTTAAAGCGGTCTGAAACCATCTTGAACAAGTGTGATTGTGATACTATCGATGGATGCCCCCTCTGTACCTATTCATATCAATGTGGTAACAATAACAGTCCACTGTTCAAACAGGGGGCTTTGCAAAGCGTTCGGCAGATACTTGCTGGAACCGATACACAAGTGGATACCGAGGGCTATCGTGGATACGAACCCTTGGTCTAATTAATCGGAGGCTAGAGAGGTGAATAAGTTCCTTATTGGCGAAGGCCATGATGGGCCCGCTAGAATTGGCGAATTCCAAGCTGGAAAAAACCGTGTTGAACTCCCAGCCCTTCTTACTTCCAGAAATAGTGAGATACAAGGTTTCCATCATGTTAGTTATTCAGAAGAAAATGTGAAATCTGTGGATTCAGGGATTCTATCATTACCGTTTCACAAAGAAATCGATGTGGAATCTCTCGAAGAGCACGAGCATATGATCTTGCTTCCCTCTGTGCCATACTCATCCGATTCAATTTCTGGTATGGCTCAATCCCTGCTAGAGCGTCAAAAGGCTTTAGCAATGGACTGGAGTAGAAAAATCGACCCGGGTCGTCTTATTCTTCGAATACCTCCAGATGCGAGCACTGCTGGCCTCTTGGCTGTAGTTGAGGATCTTCATGAAGAAGGTATACGGTCTGCAGCATTCCTATTCAACGGGAATCTGGGTCCGAGGGATTTCAATGCACTACGCTTTCGAGCTGAAATGCCTTCTTGCTGGTTCACAATTGGTCTTGGAAAAATCCAACCTTGGCTAGTACCTCTTCTCTATTACTTCGGAATAGACGTTTTCGACATTGGGTATGCACATCAAGCTGCACTGGAGAAAACCCGGCTCTGGGAAATGGCTGCCGAAGAAATCGAAGAACATATTCCGTTACGATTCTGTCCATGTGATGGCTGTAGCGGAATTACGGGTTTTAACAACATGAGTGACTCTCAGCTCGAGGATATGCTTCTGAGACACAACCTCAACACCTACCGAAAGACAATGTCAAAGGCTGTTGATGCACTTCACAGAGAGAAGCTCAGGTGGCTTGTCGAGTCTTTTACACATTCAAGTCCTGCTTATGCAGCTACGCTTAGACGGGCCAACAAGAAACTCTACAACTATCTTGAAGAATTTACCCCGACTGCAGGGGATGCGACGCTGAATCTAATTGGTTCAGAATCGTATTACGCTCCCACAGTCCAACGTTTCAGGGAGTTTATCATTTCACGCTATTTCCCACCAGACGGAAAACAATTGGCGCTCCTATTGCCTTGTTCTGCTAGGAAGCCTTATTCGGAGTCTAGATCTCACAGAAGGTTTCAGCGAGCCATACAAGCAGGTTTGGGAAGGAATAGAGGTGCACTTTCTGAGATCATTCTAACGTCTCCTTTGGGTGTTATTCCTCGTGAGCTTGAACGAGCATATCCTGTTGCAGAGTATGATATTCCTGTGACAGGTGACTGGGACCAAGAAGAGCTTGATATTGCTGCAGATGCGCTTACTGCGATTCTTGAGAAATATGACGATTCAGTAGTTGTAGTTGCGCATGTCTCTGGCGGATATGCTGATGCAGTGAAAGCAGCTGAGTCTAAGATTTCGCAAAGTATAATCTACTCCATTTCCGATGCCCATCCCACAAGACGGGATTCTCTCAATGCCCTGAGTGAGACGCTACATGATATGCATGAGGTTCTAAATATCGAGTTTCGTGAACAAACCGAGTTCAGAGATACTCTTCGTGCGACAGCTGATTATCAGTTTGGGGCTGGTGCTGGAGAACTACTTGTCCCTGATAATGCTGATTTTCGAGGTAGATTGTATCGTACAGTTGTTTGTGAAGTGGAAGGCGAGCAGGTTTGTACCTTTGTTGGCTCAAATGGGTCCCTCTCTCTAACTAATGCTGGTGGAAGAAGACTCTCGGAACTGGACGCTTACTGGGTCAGAATCGGCTTTGATGGTTCCAAGTTGCGAGGAAGCTCGCTCTTTGCTGTTGGCATCGAGGAAGCTGACGATGCAATCCGCCTAGGTGATGAAGTCATAGTTCTTGACCCTGATCAACGAGTCATCGCTGTCGGAAAAAGCGAAATGTCGGGCCGTGAGATGTGCGAGTTTGAAAATGGGTTGGCGGTGCATTTGAGACATAAGAGGAGCTGAGAACAATGACGAAACCATTGGATAAGATGCATGAACTTGTGACGCGAGCCGCATTGGAAGAGCGGGAACGATCATTATCGAAGAGACGGCATTCAAATCCGACTGAACCTTCTGCAGCATGGGTTACGAAAGCTAGAATTGAAGAAGAACTCGGATATGCGCTTTCTGTTGTTCTCGCGACCGTTGGTTGTTCTCATGCACGAGGGCCCTATGGCGGATGTACCATGTGCAGCTATTTGCTCGACGGAGCTGCAGAGCAGATAAGCTCCAGCAACATTGTGAAGCAGTTTAGAAAAGCCATGTCGAGGCTAGAACACAAGGAACCGCCTCTGTCTGTGAAGATTTACACGAGTGGCAGTTTTCTTGATACGGAAGAAATCCCTCCGGACGCCAGAGTGAAAATACTTGACATAATCTCAGACGATGACCGAGTGCAAGAAGTTGTTATTGAAACACGGCCAGAGTTTATCCAACTCTCTACTCTTGAGGAAATCAAGACGAAGCTTGGTGAGAGGACTATCGAGATAGCAATTGGTCTTGAAAGCAGTAGTGATGTTATACGAGAAGTCTATATCAACAAGGGGTTCACTTTTCAGGATTTCAAAGCTGCCGTCGACCTTGTACTTTCGGTTGGTCTTGACATCCGATCCTATGTCTTGATTAAGCCGCCATTTCTCACAGAGAAACAGGCGCTATTGGACGGTATTCAGAGTATCAAAGATGCCGCTGATTTGGGGTCAAATACTGTCTCAGTCAATCCGGTAGCAGTTCAGAAAGACACGGTGGTTGAGAGGCTCTGGTATCGGCGAGATTATCGACCGCCATGGCTCTGGACTGTCTCCGAAGTATTGAGACGTGCAAGACAGGATGTAAGTCCTGATGTACGAATAATCTGCGATCCTGTCGCTCCTGGAAAGCGAAGAGGCCCGCATAATTGTGGAATGTGTGACGATGCTTTCTCAAAGGCGATTAGCAAATTTTCATTGACTCAAGATGCTCAATCACTGGCTACTCTTGATTGCGATTGTCAGCATTCTTGGATGCATTCTCTTGAACATGAAGAGCTTTCGTTGCTTATTCATGGCCGATGAATCATGAATCAATACTGATGGTTGATCTCATTCATTGCTCATTAGAGTAGGTTGTGTAGCAAATGCTTATAGGATGAGCAGAGAGCTTGGTCCTGTTCAGAAAAGCCGGAGTGTTAGGAAATGTCTGAGAAATTCATTACGAAAGTAAGCATTTGGTTCAATAGCGAAGGTGCAGCTCCAAGTGAAGTTATTCATAAGCTACTGGAACTGGGATTTACACCTGTACGCGGGGCTTACGATTTTGTGTACAGCCACCACGAAGATGTGCAGGATGATATAACCAAAGCTATTCTGGAAACTAGCGATGCCCTTCACAAGACATTGTCAGGCTTCAATGTCATGTATACACTAGATACACATCGAGCAGACGATGAAGACGAATACATTCCGTTGGATGACATAGATGCCGAACTTGAAGCAACTCGGCAAGAACTAGAAGAGCTGGAAGACGAGACCTAATCACTGAAACCCTCACTATTCCTCCACGAATTACTTGCGTTTCCACTTACCGTGAAGTCCTGAGAAATTAAGGTCCGTACCGCAAGAGGCACAACAACCGCCCTTAGCTACTCCCTTGTTTATGGATTTCATACTGGATCGCTCATAGCATAGGCTACCACATGATGGACAAACTGTATTCTGCAGGTCTCGTGAGTGCACGTTCCCAACATACACGTAATCGAGTCCATGTTCCTTACCTATCTCCTTCGCAGCAAGTAAATCTTGGATTCTGGTGGGTGGCTTATCGTATTTAAAAGCAGGAAAATACCGGCTGATATGCCAAGGCGTAGAGGCTCCCAAATCATTGTGAATTCTTTTCGCAATTTTCTCAATGCAGGAGAAGTTGTCACTCAATCCTGGGACCATCAGGGTGGTGAGTTCAACATGAACGCCTTTCTGTTTCATCCGTATCGCATTCTGCCACACCAGTTCTACGTCGATTCCACATTCTTCCTTTACTCCTTCACAGCCTTTGATATCGATGTTGGCTGCATCAAGTCCTGCATCTATCATCAACTCGATTGCCTTTTTGCTCATGTAGCCGTTAGTCACAATCGTATTGTATAACCCCTCCTTTCTTGCAGCATCAAACATCTCTATGTTCCATTCTAACATAAGAGTTGCAGCTTCATTTAGAGAGACCGATGTTCCCTGTGAACCTCGTCTTTCCGCTTCCTTAACAAAATCCTTGGGAGCCATGAAATTCTTATTCTCTGGTGTGGGTTCTGTTTTGGATATCCTGTAGTTCTGACAGAATCCGCAAGTTGCATTGCAGCTCCAGCTGCCCACGGTTAGTGCCCTAGTACCTGGGGCAAAATGATAGATTGGCTTTTTCTCAATGCGGTTGTTGCTAATCGATGAGATACTACCGTAAACGAAGGTATAGATTGATCCATTGGAATTCCCTCTGGTATTACAGAATCCACGTTCTCCTTCCTGTATTATGCATTGATGTCCACAGGTTAGGCACCGAGCGGTACCATTACGTTCTCTCTGCAAGAGGCCCTTGTGGACAACATTCCTATCAAAACCCTCAAGCCAAACAGTCAATCAACGTCATCTAACCATCTATAGAGAATGTACCTTTTTTACAGTTGAGCTAAGGATGGAACAGCATGAATGCAGATTCTTGATAACCCATTTCTTACAGTTCTAGGAACTGCATGAAACTTCTGTGTTCCACCCTTCCCCTGCCAGCGTTGCCGCCCCCACGATACCTGTAGGCCCGTGAGTCAGCAGGGGCTTTGTCCGCATTCACCGGAATAGAATTCCTCCCGCGGTCCTGGCTTCTGTCTCCTGTCGTTACTCCGAATCATCACTCCGGCGACAGTGAGGTCTTCCACAGTTCTTACCACGGCGTGGTCATGATTACCCACCTCAACATTGTCACCGCCGCCAAGGAGGCCCATTACAGGCGAGGTGAACAGCCGCGGACTCTCCCCGGTCTGATGGAGACCCGTTGCGGGAGAGTGGGGACTTCTGCTTAGTGGAACGGGTCTTCCTTGCAGCTTTCGGCCGCGCGCGTCGTGTCAGAGCACTAGCCCACTTGCCTAGTCCTACTGAACCGGGTTCCGTACTGGGCCTAATAAGGTCCCCTCGTTCGACGTGAAAATAGTGCTTTCAAGAAGTTTTATACAAATCTTACACTTTTTCACTCCGATTTTTTAGGATTTTTGTAAAATTTGCCTATTCTTGAATTGTTGAATGCTGTTGCTTTTAGTACAGCTACGTTCACCATTTCCTTCTCAACCAGATTTTCAGTGATTTTCCCATGTACACAACAAATTGGTTTTCGGCGTAGAACAAAAGCCACTTGAATAGAGAATACGATTATGTTTGCAAAAGACGATTGAAAGGCTTCGAATTTCACTTGCTTGAGGGTTACTACAATGTCACGGGACTGCACTCAGCTAGTTATCAGTATCGCAATATTGCTTGCTTCTACTCAACTACTTTTGGTGGATGGCTTGAATATGGCAATAACGAGCAATGATTCATCAGAGTCCCTGAAACCACTCTATGATACTACCTGGAGATATTCGGTGCGCAACGTTTTTCCTGATGTTCCACCTGAATTCGAGAATGCCACAATAATGTTTCGGGACTTGAAAACTGATGCTGATGGTTTTGTATATGTCCTGTGTGATGTATCCTCAAGCTATGAGTATTACAAAGCCGAAGGAAAATATTTCTCATATCAGTTACTGCTCAAATACGATGCACAGCTGCGTCTTATCTGGACCCAAATAACTGACAACCAAACCGGTCCCAGTATGATGACCATTCACAATGGATTCATCTATACTGCGAAATACGGGACCCATATATCAAACGGTGCTTCTACCATTGCTCTGGTTGTTTCAAAGTGGGCATTGAGGGGAGAGAGAATATGGCAATCTGTTTTGTCTCAGATACTTGTTCGTCAACCACCAGCGATAGCAATTGCTCCCGACGATAGCGTTTATGTTTGGTTGACGTATTTCAACCTACGTTGTCCCCTTCCCTACAATTCGATTTTCTTGAAGTTTGATTCATCTGGTTCTTTGTTGTGGAACAAGACAAGCACTATCCAGTCTCATGCTTCGCGGGGTGAATTTGTAATACGGAACGATTCCATGTATACACATACCGAAATTGTCGAAAAACGTGATTTGTCCTGCGAACCACTCTGGAACATCAGTTTTCACTCGAATGTCAGGGAAGTTGACGACACAGGGAACATCTATTTGGCGAAAACGCGCTCAAAGAATCAGACAGAGAAGGCTGAGCTTGTAATTAGTAAATGGGATTCCCATGGAACTCAGGTATGGAACTCAAGCTTCTCTCAAGAGTTTGAGCATGGAACCTATTGGTCTTTTGAATGCAGAGACATGGCTATTGGACGAAATCGAAGTACAGTTGTAATGCTGAAGGGGTTACATTCTGACAATAACTATCATCTAGTTAAGTTCAATTGTGAAGGTCATTTCCTTTGGGACAAGATGATCGAAGATGAAACTTGGGCCCCTGATTGGCATCCTAGACCAACAATCCAGTCAAGCAGCACCGGATTGGCATACATACCATTTTCGTCAAGTCAGCGAGAGAAATTGGCCATTTATGCCTTTGAAGTGGGTCCTTACGATATCCCTTTTGAATCTTCAACGCTCTTGGTTATCGTTACTGGAACAGGACTAGGTATAATCATTATCGCCGTAGCAATTTACCTTCGCAAATACATTGTAACCGAACAAATTCAAATGAACCCATTTGATTGATACTTAATCTGAACTAGTTCGGTGGGTATTTACTCGCGGATTCCGAGTGCTATCTTTTTATGATTGAGCACCGAATACACGGTGTGGGGCAAGCGAGCAAATCACTTCATAGCAGGGGATTACCAGATGCTTGAGAAAATACTTACCGATGGCTTCAAACGGACGCTTAGAACCCTCTTTACAGATATTCAGAATCAACTGGATCGTCGTGACGAGCAGGAATTCGCTCATGACGAAGAAAGAATAAGAGAGGAACTACTTGATGTCATCGAAACTTTTCCCTCCGCCACAGAGTTGGATGAAGATTACTATGTTGCAGCTGTTGACGGCTCGGGAACAGATAGTCTCATGCAACTAGATGATGTTCGAATCCATCTGCTCAGTACTGCGACGGTGGTTGTTAATACAAACACTTTAAGTGGCAAGCCTTTTGAGCCTCTTGATTCCGAGACAATCGAACCGCAATTGGGAGATCAACCGCATCTAGATCCGCACTGGCATTCAGGCATTCGCGGTGATGCCAAAAAGAAGATGGCCGAAAAACTTGAAGACATTTATCCTAGTAAATTCATGAGCGGATTGGTCTTACCCTTTTTTAGGGACTACTATGATGAAAACATTCAGTCGGTTTCTGACCTAAGAGGAACACAATACGCTGAATACCTGCCAGATTTGCGAAATATGCATGCTCTCATTTCTGGAGAACGTGGGTTTTCGAATTCTTTTGTGCACGACGAATTGCGCAAGTCTTCTGAGTATGCCGCCGCAAGACATGTTTTGACCAGCGAAATTTCACCAAAATTCTTGTTGCTGGACGGGGCATTGTACGTCTATATGCACCCTCGAAAGCGATTCCCTTCTATGCCAAGTGGTTTCATGTTGCGAGAACTCTGCGAACTTGCAAGGAAGAAGGGTGTTATTTTGGGTGCCGTGAGCAAACATCATACCATTCCCTTTGCGCATCGTATAGCTATGATTGCCAGAAAGGAGTATGGACCAAATGCAAAATGGTTCTGTCGTCTTCCTAGCGAGGAAGATCCTGGTGGTGGTTTGCACATCTACACTGACAGAACATATATCCCACCACGATTGGGCGTTCCCTATCTATACAGCTTCTCTACCGAGAATCGCCCCTCTCGGATCGATTTCGATAGAATGTGGTGGTTAGAGAACATATTTGTCAAAGGTGATCCTGTCACTACCCGAAAGAATGAGAAGGAACTCTTCAGAGAAATCGAGTTTATGTCCCGGGACGCCCGCTGGTATGGGTACCCCGTGCCACTTGCCCTAGCCCATGAGAAATGCAAACTTCGCTATGAAGATGTGAAGCTTGCTCAAGAGGTATGCAGGGAAGTACGGCATGAAATGGAGTTGGGTTCAGAGAAGACTTCTCCAATGCGAGATGACTATAATCTGTAGCTATTGATGGTGCGAGATAATGAAATTGGACAAAACGAAACTGGGTGAACATTTTGGTAAGGTTGGCACAGGCAACCAGACACATTTGGGAATTATGGGAACAAACCGAGACATTGCCGTTGGTGAGATTTTCATGGTGTATTCTTCCCGTGATAATAACGAACGCATTTTCTTCTTCCGTGTGCTGGGGCTAGAAAACTACCTAAGACAAGTTGAGAACCTCTCCAAAGTAGCGGGGACACTCATGGTCGAGGGCGATTCATATTTGTCAGGTATTGAACGAAACATGCTTCTTTCTGTTGAAGGTAGACTACTAGGATATGCAGAACAGCGTGGAGGCAAATGGGTCTTTAATTCCCCTCGACGACTACCTGATCATCTTGCTGATGTCTATCGTCCTATATCGGGCAAATCAGACCCCTTGGTTCGAGATATGCTTGCATCCCAAACAGGCGGCGAAATCTATTGTGGAGATTTGCAAGTTGGGGAATCTACCCTTCAAGTACCAGTTAACATGGATGCAAAATATTTGCCAATGCATGTTGGTATTTTTGGTGCAACTGGGGCTGGAAAAAGCAACCTTATGATGGTCCTAATCAAATCATTCATTGATGCGAATCTTAAGGCATCGAGGGGTAACGATGATGTTACGAAGCTCTCGGCTTTTTGTATAGATCCTCATGATGAATTTGCTAGTGGGGTAGATGACTATGGAATACAAGATATAGTTGAGAATATGGATGAACAGACACGGTTAACTGTTTTTGGTGATTTTTACTATCTTACAACCCATCTAGCTGCTACTAGCAGAGAAATACGACGGTACGCTAGGGAGCTACGCATTTTATGGAGCGAGATCAAGCCAAGAGATTTGTATTCCATAATGGATTTCACGAATCAAATGGGTGCCTTCATTGATGGCCAGTATTCCAACTCTGGAGAGGATTGGATAGCTGATATTCTTGGTATGGATGAACCGCCTGGGGGGACAACAAAAGCGACATTCCGTGCTGTAAAGAGGCGGCTTCGTTTTGTTGAACGTTCTCCAGTTTTTGCTAAATCTGGAAGTTCCGTTCTAGCTGATATTTTCGAAGCTATGGAAACCGGAAAAATACTGGTTGTCAATACGAGTCTTATGGGCGATATGGAACAGTTTCTTCTGACTACAGTAGTGACTCGAACCCTTTCAGATCTTCGACGGGCACTAAAAAGCAGTGGAAACCTTGGGGACTTTGAAAAGCAGGGTGAGAAACGGCTACCTGCTAGTTTCTTCAGTAAAGTCAAGAAGAAAGCTAAATCCTTCTATGGTGTTAGTGGAACCACCAATGAATCGCCGGTTATGGATCCGAAGAATCTCCCTGTAATTCAGGTTACTGTGGAGGAGGCACCGTCTATTCTAAACCCTGAGCTGATGCGCGGTCGGTCCGTCTTCAAAGACATCTCAAGACAAGGCCGGAAGTTCAATATTGGGTTGTTGGTTATCAGTCAACAGGTGAGTGTCCTAGATAATGTGATACTGAGCCAGATGAATACGGAAATCAACCTGAGATTGGGAAACGAACGTGAAATAGCCTCCTGCATTGAGAATGCCAGTGTCAATATAGCTGGATTCGAAAACGAGTTCCGGGTAATGTCACGAGGAGAAGCTATACTCACTGCTTCTTACAGAGAAATGCCAATCCCTGTAAAAATACCGCTTTTCGATGACATCTATAGGCGTGATAAAGGAAATTACAAAAGCAACTCTGGAAATGACCCCGAAGAGTATATCATCTGAGGATGGCTAAGTTGGAAGCGCGAATAGCACACATCTCTGATACACATCTTGGCGCAAGATTTCGAGAAGGCGTCAAACACAACGCTTGGCGTGTTGAGATGAGAAGCCGTCTCTTAGAGCATGATTTCTATGATCAATTTGAAGAGGTTTTCACCAAAATCGCCAATTTGGACCCTTTACCCGACATAGTCGTACATGCTGGAGATTTGTACGATTCTCCATGGGAAAACAATCCATCACAACCTCCAGTAGTTGCTCAAGAAACCGCCTTATCCGTTATGAAGAAATTCACAGAAGATACTGGAATACCAATCCTCATCATAGAAGGTAACCACGGTCTTTATCGGACGTTGGATGTTTCTCTTCTGGATTCGTTAGAGATGTCAATCCCGGGCTTAGATGTAGCCACTCAGATGGATTTGAAGAAGGCATTTGCCAACGGAGAACCGTTGGTTCATTCCTATGAAAACGTGGATGTGTACTGCTATCCATTTCTGGAATATTCAGTTCTTGAGAAGAGTAACAATGTGGCCAATTTCAATGACTGGATTCTCACTCACCAGAAACCTGCTAGTGACCGCTTATCGATTGCAGTTGCACATGGTATGACTTTGGATCGCTCTCTTTACGAACAGATGTTTAGTTTAGGGTATGATTATCTTGCTCTTGGTCATGACCATCACCAACGCAAGTACTCAGATAGAGCTTGGTATGCAGGTTCAACTGAAAGATGGCGGTTTGATGAGGCGAAGCATGAAAAAGGCTTCTTGGTTGTTGATTTGAAATCAGGAGAAATACCCGATGTTCAACCCCACCAGCTGGAGTTTTCGCGTCCTGTATACAATGAGAGAATCAGGATAGAGAAAGACGCCACCATCGAATCGCTAATTGAACATGTGGAAGGTTGGCTAGTAGATAACGGAATTCGTGGCAATTGGAATCCTGACACAGCTGCACGAGTGAGATTGGTGTTCGAAGGCAAATCAACAAAGCTGAGCTCGATGGAGCTCAATATGGCAATGGAAACATTGCGGATGAGGCTACTATCCCAAGACTCAGGTTATAATCTCGTTCAGCTGGTGTGGAGTATAAAACAAGAAGACATGGAACATGTAAAGGCCGCTTACCCTGAAATTCAAAGCGAGTATCTTATTGAGGATCCAGAAACCGATTTCAAGAACTACCTTGGAACATTGGAGATTGATGAATCGTTAGATGTTGATACTCTTGTTGCAATTACTGTACGAGCTCTACGGACTTCAGTTAATCCTGACAAAGACAAACTCGTTTATGATGACCTGCTGGAGGATGGAATAGAATGAAGCTCCTCTCTATTGAACTACAGAATTTCAAACCCTTTAGGAATCTGAAGCTTCCCGAACAAGGGGGGGAGTTACCTGAAGGTCTAATTCTCATTCAGGGTCGCAATTCTAGCGGGAAGTCGAGCCTTTTCGAAGCTATTCTTTGGGGTTTTTGGGGCCCTGGTGCAGTGAATTTGACGAATGAAGAACTAATCAGTTTCACCTCGTCATTTTGTAAAGTCAAGCTTTTGTTTGAAGTTGCAGGCACTGAATACAAAATAGATCGGTCGTATGACCCTGCGACGGGCATGGATGTAGCAATCTTTGCTCGTAAAGGCAAAAAGTGGAAGCGTCTTGCACATAAGAGTAAATCTGTCGAGCGCCGGCTTGAGAAAATATTGAACTTGGACTGGGGCCAAGCCCGTGATACACTGCTGGTACGTCAAGGTGAGGTTTCCCGTATAGCCAATGCTACTCCTGCCAAACTCAGGGACCTGCTCATTGACATATACAATATTGGGTTACTCAATGATATGTCAGATCACATAAATCATCTTGAGTCAGATCTTGAAGCACGCTTTCGAAGTCTTGAGGTAGATTATGTCAAGCCATCTCATATTGAAGATCAAATAGAAGCAACGCAAAAGCGGGAAGAACGTCTTCAGAAATCACTCAAAGAGAAACAGGATGAAATATCCAGTACAAAGAATCTATTGGCCCGATTACCCTCATCGCGTGAATTGGACAATATCCGCAACACAATCGATGAACTAGAGCACAAGAAAACCGATTACGAACGTGCCGTTACCAATAGAGATGAGTATTTGGAAAATGCAGGGCTAGTGAGTGCTGAAGTAGAAGTTGTGAAAGCGAGATACGAGTCTCTGAAGAAAGAATCCAAGCGAATTCGTTCTAGACGGAAGGAGCTTGAGAATGAGATATCCTCAATTGACCGTGAGATGGGCGAGATACTGGGAACAAGAAAGGACCTTCTAAAGAAAATCAATACGCTTGAGGGGTCTGCTGAAACAGATGAAGAAGGAAAGAGCGTGTGCCCGACCTGTTCTAAGCCTCTCTCTGAGAACGAGAAAGAAGACATTCTGAGCGACTATCATAAGCGAATCAACGAGGGCAAGTCGAGGTACAAAGAGCTGAAAGCAAAGCGATCTAGTCTAAAATCAGAAGTTGAAGATATTGATGTAAGGTTGGAAAAAGTAACAAAGGCAATTGAAGCAGTAACCGGAATAAAGGAGAAGCAGAAGGATGTGGATGAAGCTTCAGAGGTGGTTACAAAGTTGTCCGAGGAATTAGAGCAGGCTGTTGCTGATATCGGCGTTGATGAAATTGACAAACTGCTTGATAAGCACGATGTCGAAAGTATTGTTGAATTGCAACGGAAAATCGCAGTTCTCAGCAGTAGTGTCTCATCCCTTGAGAGAAATTACAATGAGATTGAGGATAATATTTCGGAAGAACACAAACGCATATCTGAGCTTGAACAGAAAAAGTCTAAGATGAAAGATATCGGCAAAGAAATAGATCGCCTCAAAGAACTCAACACTCATGCCAAATATGTTCGGCGAAAATTGGTCAAAGGATTCGTCGCTGATTATGTGTTTCAAAAACGACTTATCGGTATTATTCGAGGTGCGACAAACCAGTATGTACGGGCATTCACTGGCGGTCAGTACACCAATGTTGACTTAGAGCCAACTGCTGCAAGAGGTAGGTCTGGACCTGGCCTTTCTCTGGTTCTATGGGATGATCGCGACAATGCTCGAAAGAACGCATCTCAACTTAGTTTTGGAGATCGGACTGCGATAAGTCTAGGTCTGAGACTAGGCATCAGTAGAACAATGAGCGGTATTCGTCCCTTGAAAGAGAGTCCTGCTATAGCTCCTCGGGTGAGATCAGTTCTGCTGGATGAACCACTTGGTGGTTTGGATGAGCAACGAAGAAGCTCTGTAGTACGGACTCTGGTCAATGATGAAAGCTTTGAGCAGATTATGTTGATAACCCATACCGATGTCCAGGAGTGGGAAGGGGTACCCACAATCGATATCACAAAAAGCGGTAAGACGAGTACCGCAACTCTCCAGATGTAGAATTCTCTCTTTTGTTACTTGAGAAAAAAGGTTAATGTAGCTGATACCAACTGTAGAGTACATGAGCTACAGAAATCGGGCCAAGAAACTCATCTTCAAATACGGCCCTCTTGTATTGATTCTACTGGTGGGGCTAGCTGTCTGGGTACGGGTGTTCACTACTGCCGTAGCTCATTACTTGGAGACGCCAATCTGGAATAGACGGGGTGTCTGGCTGGGCCCAGGTGTTGAACCAGGTGAGTTCCAATTATTCGGCTTCACTATACCGTACCAGTTTGAAGGATACACAGACTACAGTTTCTTCTACGCTCATTGGGGTCACAATATCCTGCGGGGTGTCCTCCCCTACGGCGAGGAATTCGGTCATATTGTGATTGATGGGGTGGAGAATAACAATGGACTCTACATGTTTCCGCCATATACGGCTCTATTCTACGGTCTTGGGATTCTGATTCCTGTTGATGATTGGGGGATCGGTCTACTAATCGCCGTCTGCGGCTACCTTACTGCATTTCCTGTGTACGGAATAGCCAAGGAGTTATCATCAAATAGGCGGGTTGGTGAGATTGCAGCTCTAACATACTTGCTCAATCCACTTACTCTGTATCATACCACCTATCTCTGGACCAATACTGCCCCCTTCATATTGGCTTTCTTCACGGGCTATTGTCTCCTGCTGCGGAATCACAAATCCTTGGGAACTTTCTGTCTTGTAACCGCTGCATTGTTCAAACAGACGGCGTGGTTCTTTGCCTTCCCACTTGTTATGCACCTTTTGGTTAAGCCCCGCCCGGCATCGGAGGAGAAAGGACTGGAATTACCCCCCGATGAATCTGAAGAATCTTGGTTGGAATATCTCATCAGTAGAATTGACATTCTTAGCTTTGCGAAAAACGCATTGCTAGCCTGTATTTACGCTGCTATGGTTCTATTGCCCTTCTACTTGGCTCAGCCTCAGATGATTCAATTTCTCTTGCTTGCTGCTGGTGGGTTTCCACTAGAATCATTTACTGAACCTCCAAATTATGGGCAGCCAATGCGCTTTCAGGTTCTTCCCGTCGTAGCTGGTAGACCTGGTCTTGCAATGATACTCGATGAAATCATATCAAGTGGTGCTCTTCTCTGGTTTGGTGTGGTCATATTTGCTGGTCTGATGCTGATTGAAGACAAGGAAGAGGGTCATGTGCAACAGTATCTTGGGAGAATCCTGTTCCTGATGATGCTCATGCTGTTCTGGGTGCATTTAATGGGACCTAGGGGAGTATTCAAGTACTACTTCACGTTGTTTATCCCATTCTTTTCGATTTTTTCTTCAGCATCTATGATTCAGCAATGTGACGACCAAGTCAATGTATCACTCTCCATGATGTGGTTTCCGTTCGTTGCAACTTTGCTCATTCTGATTCCCCCGCGAAATATCTACCTCATCTTTGTTCTAGCATTGTTTATTTGCTATCTATTTGCCGGTCCTATTGGAAAGCTATGGCAGATGGTCACTAAACCCTTCAAGAGACTGGTTCCGCAATCTTTTTCGGATCGAATATTATCCCGCTTTCGTGAATAGGGGATCATGAAAATGGCTACAAATTCTTCCCGAAACTTCATTCAAAAAGGTAGATTTCAGAGGGTCCTTGATGCTGTTTTCGATTTCATTTCAACTCATAGGCTGTTTATCCTAATCTTAGTCATTGCCGCCATAGTCTGGACTTGGGTCTTTAATCAGGCAATACCCTACTTCGAACAAGGTGTTAGACCATTTCGAGCAGCGTGGAACGGTGCCGGCTCAATCGATATTTTTGGTTATACGCTTCATTATGAGTTTGAAGGATGGGCCGACTATGACTACTACTATGCTACTTGGGCGAACCAGTTTCTCAAGGGCCTCATGCCGTATACTGAAAGCTTCGAGACTATTGTGGTGAGAAGTAGAGAATACGCGGTTCCTTACTTCTTTCCTCCGCTATTTCTGTACCTTTGTGTTGTGGGGGCTCTACTTCCAATTCATCCATATGGAATTGGTGCCTTGATTTCCCTGTTTGGATTCATTACTGCATTTCCGGTATATGGTATCGCCAACTACTTGGCCAATAATAGAACACGGGCCGCGCTTTCTGCCGCGGCATACTTGTTTAATCCTCTAGTGCTTTACCATACGACATTCGAGTGGCTCAATCCTGCTCCCTTTGTTTTCTTCATATTCTTGGGATTCTACTTGTTGATGAAACAGCATCGTCTTTCTGGCACTCTTGCTGTAATAACTGCCGCATTATTCAAACAAACAGCATTCTTCTTTGGACTGCCTTTGATTGCATACTTGCTGAAACGCGCCCCTGAAAGAGGGTTGGAACAACCAGAATCTGATAGTAATACTGAGGAGAATGATGAAGAGGCTGGTGATGAGCTAGATCTCTTCGGTTTTGTGAAGCTTGCACTTCTGGCAGTTGCTTATGCTTCCATCGCTTCTTTTCCGTATTTGCTTGATCCTGGCACCTATCTTGAGTATATTTTCCAGCGCGCAGGAGCTACCCTCCTTGAGGATTTATCTTCACCGCCTGCAGGAAATCAACCCATCACTTTCACTGTGCTTTTGATTGTACTAGGCGCTCCCCCTGAAATCACACAAATTGTGAATCTGATGAATTACTACTCGATAGGCCTTCTCGTAGGATTGTTGCCACTATTTGCTCTCATGCTTTTCGAGAAGAAGAATGATGATCGTCTTCGCTCCTACTGGAAGCGAATGTTCTTCCTGACGATGTTACTCATAATCTGGCTTCACTTGTGGTCTCCTCGAGGGATTTACAAGTACTATCTTATAGTTGTCATTCCCTTTCTCTGCATTTTCTCCGCATCAGATATGTGCTCAAGCAATGTTGCTATTTCGAAGTCAAGAATAATGAGCATAATCAATCCGTTGCTAATGACTATACTATTGCTGATTCCGAGCAGAAATGTCTACTTGAGCTTCCTTCTTTTGATTTTCTTGGTTTACCTGTTTCATAGACCTTTGGGCCAATTATATGGCTTTTTCAAGAATCGTCTATCTTCTTTGATACGTATTCATAGATAGTTAAGAATCCGCTTTATTCAGCTAGTTACAATAAAATTGGATTCTACTTGCTATTTGCTTCTGAAGATTCAAGCTCCCTCTGTTTCTTGTCTAATCGTTTTTCGAGTCCTTCGAGTCTTTTAGCCAGTTTCTTTGTTTGTTCTTCAAATACTTCTTTTGAGATTGCTCCGGAGGAATGCCTGTTTTCTAGATGGTCTTTCAGCTTAGTTATAGAGTCCATTTCCTTCTCGATTGATTTTATTTCGTCTTCTATAGTTTCTCTAGTGCTTGTTTCGTGGCTCTTGAATTGCTCAGTTGGTATAACCAAACCAAGCTGAGACTGTGTGGACTCCGCAAAGGACTTGAATTCCTCTCGCAGGTTCTCGATGTTTTCATTCACAGCAGAAACTCTTTCTTGTGTCTTTTCAATGGAATCCTGTAATTCAAATACAGTTGAGATGAGTCGTCTAAGTGCATTTTCGGTATCTTTTGCAATTTTCCCGTACTCACCAATTGGCTCTGATTTGGCTTTATTCATGGGCTCCTCCAGTTCTTCTCTCGCTACATCTGCCTTTAGCGGTACCTGAGCCGTCAGCCAATTGAACGCATTAACAGCGAAAGCCTTGTTCCCTTGATGCTGAATTCCCCCTCCATTTCTCCAAATCTCATAGCTGCCGATACATAATACTCTGCCTTCTCCATGTTCTGTTACTGCAGCAACTGGTTCGTTTGCCGGATCGCCTGTACCCGACGTCGTTGCAATTGGTATCGCTTCGCTTGCAGTCTGTAAACTGCACCCTGACGGATAGAGGAGTTCGTTAACATCTTTTGTGATTGGATGATCTACAACATTGTCAATTATGACCATGGTTGGTAGTCCAGCATTATTTCTGGAATCTTTGACAGCCGTGTTCTGAAAGCCTATGCCAAACTTCTGAGATAGTTTTGTCTGATTGTTCATCAGTCCTTTGTCCCCGCCCGATAACGAAAGCAGAATCAATCCACCACCATTTTCGACGAATTTTTCTAATGCGGCGATTTCTTCTCTTCTTAACTTTGAGCTATTTGGACATCCGAATACCATGACATCCGCTCGTTCTATTTCATCCGGCAGAATCATGTATTCCGTATATGGCTGAACATCGAAACCATTATCGCGCAGAAGCTTGCCGAGGTCCGAATAGGTGGAATCGAGCTTCCCGCGTTCATTTTGTGTTTCATCGAAGAAGGCAAGCTTTCTTGGACTCACTAGGCAACAACTCGCTGAGATATTTAGTTGCTTAACGTATCATGCTTGCTAATGAGACTTGTGCCGTTGTCTTTCGAATTGCTTATTTCGGTTGTTTTGAACAGGAATCATATGAATGATACTGATTGCCTATTTTGTAAGATGGTAGACGGTGAAATCCCTGCTAGCATTGTTTACGAAGATAACATATGCATGGCTTTCATGGACATATACCCCGTCGCGGAAGGTCATTGTCTGCTCATTCCGAAGAAGCATTTTGAGAATACACTGGATGCAGATCCTATGGTGATGTCTTACCTATCCGAGAAACTAATCGCACTGAATCAAAAGGTAAACCGTGTTATTGAACCAGCTGGAATTCTAAATGTGATTGCAAATGGCAGAGGGGCGGGTCAGGAAATCCCGCATTTGCATATCCACATTATTCCACGCAGACACGGTGATGAATTTGGTTTCCGGTATCCGGAAGGTTATCGTGATGAGCCAACGCCACGGGACCAACTCAACGAACTCGCTGAACAAATTGGTAACGCTTAGAGGATGTCAAGAAGATGTAGGCCTGTGGATTTGTCTTTGGCACGGAACAACTCGGAATCAAAAGCCCAGATGATAAGCTCGATAGTTGCGCCAGCTTTACAGCCCTCTGCCACATGACCGCCATAACAATTGCCTTCATGGTCGGCGGCAACCATGTGGGCATGAATGACGATTTCGTCATCGTGTCTTGCGATGTTTCCCATGCAAGAGACAACCTCTAAATCACCTTCACCAACCTCGAAGTAATTGTACTTCCTATTTTCGCGATCGAAGTAACCAAACGTAGCCTCTGAAACTGCTCCAATGAGTTTCAAAGCGCCAGCTTTGATGTTATGTTCGCGGACTACTTCCTCAATTTTCTCCAGTATGTCTTCACCAGTTTCTAGTCTGGCAACAACAATCTGATCAAGCTCTGTAGAAATCGAACCAACCATTGATTATCCCTGCTGAATAATGCAGTATACAACCAACTAATGAACCACTCGAAAACCGCGAATCCCCCTCAGCTATTAGTTGTTGGGAAGTGCTTATCAGTCTGAACCGATTTCAACATACAAGGATATTTGGGGAAACGAAGCCGATGGATGAGCAGTCAACTCTTGATGACTTCTACGAGAAAGAACCATCTGAGAGTCAGAAACCGGAGAAAGAATCAAGGAAATCGCCCAAGAAACAGAAAAAAGAACCTGTTACCGCGCTTGATGAAGAAGCTGTTGCGCTGGCAACCGAAGACAATGAATATGAATATGGCGATGACTACGAAGATGAGACCCTAATCTCAACTCTTGATATTGGTGAGCGAAAAGCCCCGGATGAATTACCCCCTTCATATCTTCTATCGATTGATTACGCAGGTGATGCTGGCAAAGCTATTTTGAAGCTATACAACCCCGAAGACGAGAAGCTGTACTTCTGGTTCGACAATACGGGTCATAAACCATATTGCTATACTGACTATACCCCCCAAGAAATCCAACGCATCGGTAGCATCGTTAACCACCATGGCTTTGTGGATGCGAAATCTGAGACCTTGCACGATTTGTTAAGAGACCAAGATTGCCAGATGACCAAGATTCTAGCAACCGATCCCCTCAGTATTGGTGGGCGTTCCGATTCGATTCGAGAATACCTGAAACGAAATGACGAGAATCATGCTTGGGAAGCTCGAATTCGCTATCACAACTCCTATACATATGATACTAAGTTCGTGCCCGGTCTTGTATACAAGATAGAAGGCGGGGATTTGATTCCGAGCCCTCCATCTCTTGATGAAACCACATTGGAGGGCTTTGAAAAGACCCTCGAAGAAGAGGCTTTGGATAGAATCTTGGACGAATATGCACCAATGTTCTTCATTGAAGTACCTGATATCCGCCGACTAGCCGTAGACATTGAAGTTTATACCCCGATTTCCAACAGAGTTCCCGATGCTTCAGCAGCAGAATACCCGGTTACAGCCATAGGTTTGTCCGATAATGAAGGCAATGAGAAGTGCTTCATACTTCGGCGGGATGTGATTCAATCGGGGGAGAAACGAGAGAACTATCCTAAGGATCTACAGCTTGTATACTTTGAAAATGAAGTTGAGATGCTCATTGAAGCATTCAAGGTAATTGATGACTATCCGGTTGTATTGACTTTTGTTGGTGATGCATTTGACCTGAATTACCTCTATCACCGTGCCAAGCGTTTTAGAATTGATATGGATAAATACTGTCCAATACACCTGGGAAGAGAAATTGCTTTGCTGGATGGAGGTATTCATGTAGATCTTTATCGATTTTTGAAGAACCCCTCAATACAGTCCTATGCCCTCTCAGGAGCTTATGATCGTAATAATCTGGAAACTATAGCTCAGGGTCTACTTGGTGTCGGCAAGCTTGAGTTATCAGACGAGATTTCGGATCTATCATATTATGAGCTTGCTCACTATTGTTGGCGAGACGCGAACATAACTCTGCGAATCACTACGTTTCAAGACGATTTGGTAATGCGGCTTATTATTCTCCTTATGCGTATTTCTAGGCTCTCGATGGAAGACCTCACCCGCTACTACATATCCACTTGGATACAATCGCTGTTTCGACAAGAGCACCGAACTCGTGAATGCATTATTCCACGAAAAGACGAAATAGAAGAAATGAAAGAGAATGTAGCCCATACTGAAGCGGTCATCAAGGACAAACGATTCAAGGGTGCCATTGTAATTGAACCTGTGGCCGGTGTTCATTTCAATGCCACAGTCCTTGACTTTGCAAGTCTATACCCCTCCATTATGAAGCGGTATAACATCAGCTATGAGACAGTTGATTGCCCACACGAGGAATGCCGAGTAGCTGATGACAACCGCGTACCAGAAACTGATCACTGGATATGCAAGAAGCGCCGAGGCATGATTAGTCAGATTATCGGTTTCTTCAGAGATACGCGTGTCAAATGGTTCAAACCCAAGAGCAGATCTGATGAAACCCCGGAAAAGCGACGCAATTGGTATACCGTGGTCGAGAAGGCTCTCAAAGTCTTTGTTAACGCAGCATACGGAGTAACGGGAGCACAGCATTTCGAGCTTTTCTGTATGCCTGCGGCTGAAAGCGTAACCGCCTATGGCCGCGACGCTATCATTCGTACCAAAGAAAAAGCCGAGTCTATGGGAGTCCAAGTTATTTACGGTGATACTGACTCGGTGTTTCTGGACAATCCATCACCTGAACAACAGCGGGAGCTCGTTCAATGGTCCAAAGAGGAACTGGGAATCGATCTTGAGGTTGAGAAGACCTACAAGTATGTAGCATTGTCTGATCGCAAGAAGAACTACATCGGCGTCTACCCTTCAGGACATGTTGATGTCAAAGGTCTTACTGGTAAGAAGCGGAATACCCCGGCGTTTGTTCAAGAAGCATTTAGGGATATGCTTGATGTTCTTAGCGAAGTTGAGAATCCCGAAGGTTTTGAAGAGGCAAAAGACGAAATCAGAGAAATCGTGAATTGTGTGATTGATCGTCTGGAAGGTAAGGCTGAAGAGTATAGCCCAGAAGAACTTGCGTTCAGAGTACAGATGACAAAGTCAATCGACGATTATGGAAAAACTACTCCCCAACACGTTCGTGCCGCCATGATGCTTAGAGATGCAGGATATGAAGTATCGTCAGGAACGATAATTGAGTATATCAAAACGAAGGATGAACAGGGAGTCATGCCTGTGCAACTAGCTAAAGACACCGCATATTGGTTGGACCAGGAGAAGTACATCGATACGCTGAGAAGTGTTTTTGAGCAGGTATTGGATTCTGTTGGTCTCGATTTTGAGGAATTACTTGGTTTTACTACGCTTGACCAGTTCTTCTGATCTATTATCTTTTCCATAATTGGTGATATGTGCAGATAAATGCGCATTTAGTCTATTCTCCCGATGGATTGTTTCTTCCGGTTGAGCTAGGAAATTCTTATAGCGTAGCGGCCAAAAGATAAAGCTGGTACCTAATATTGCATAAAGGTGGAATTGCAAATGGCTGACGACATTATCCGAGAGATGCTCATGGAGAAAGCTCTCATACTGTTCGAACCAAAGGAAATCGACACAGGAGCGAGGGAATTCATGTCCAAATATGCCTCATATATGGAGGAGGCAGCAATTACTGCGAAAGCTGCTAGTGGTCATGTGTATTATGAGAGTGACGAAGCTCCGGTAGACGATTCTATGACTGAATTCTTTGAGGAATGGATTGAGCTATCAAATGCGCTTGAAATAGATACCGTTGTTGCTATGAATTACTATGCCGACTCCAAATACGCCCAGAATCCAGAGGTTCAAACCTTGGACTCGAGTGGGAATGCTTCGCTACATCATGTCTGTCCCAACAGACGAGAAACTTGGGAATATGGTGCTGGTGTGGTGAAAGAACTAAGCGCTCTTCCTATAGATGAGATTCTTGTTCTCGGTACTGGTTATCTGAGCGAGAAATTCTGCTTCTGTGATACTTGTAGAAAGGAATTTTCATCCAAAGTTGGGATAAATCCAGAACAGCTTTCATACAAGTACCTCGCAGATCACCCGTCAGAACTTGACGCGTGGCGTGAATGGCGAAGAGAGAAATTCGTTGATGGAATCGCATCTCTGCATGAAGCTAATACTGCACCTGCACCTACTGAGGATGATGTTTCTTCACCACGGCTTTCCATCGAGGTACTGATTGATCCTAGCACAGGATTGGTTGAAGGCTCTAAGAATCATAACGGATATGATTTTTCAAGAATCAGAGATTTGACCGGGAGTATTCTTGTGAATCTGTATCCATGGTCACCTAGACTTGATTCCATTGGATCCAAAGAATACGAGAAACTTGTTGAGGCCCTGTATTTCGTTCGAGATTTTAATAGACGGGGTGGAACTGTAACCTTGTTCAGATGGGCAGTAGACGATTTACAGGAAATCCAGGCTCTGAAGACATTGGCCAACGAAGTTGGAGCAAATCGGGTAGCAGCAACCCTGGGATATCCTCCCAACTACTCGGACTATCGTGAGAATGCAATGCCTAGCTACTAGAGGAAGATAGCCTATTACTACAGGCGAGCTCCGCAATAAGGACATGTACTGGTTGAAGGCTCAACTGAACGCCCACAGGAAAAGCAAAATGCGGGGCTTGTCGCCTCGTTATGTGCTTCTTCCTTGAAGGGACTCAGGCCATCTTGTTGAAATAGAGCCCCTATTCCGTCAATAGACTCCTCGCTTTCATCTCTTATTCTCTGAATTGAACCAGAAGAAGTACTACATTGGCAACGCTCGCTACGTTCATCATCTTGGTAGGAACGCTTTGCTCCAAACTTGTCATGTTCCGTTTGTCGATTCTCTCTTCTTCTATAATCTGCATCCTCTCCCCGGGAATGGTAGTATTCCTTTCTATCATAATCATCCGAAGAACTAATCGCGCGATCCAGCTCATCAAAATCCCGTCTATAATCATCTGCTCCATATCCTCTATCGATAGCTGGTCTATTGACGGATCTCTCTCGCTCTTGCCCATACCACCGAGAAACCTCGGGAATGCCAACTGCTGCTTCCATGAAGGAGCTATGAGCATTCTTCTTGAGTTCTCTATATTGATCAGGTGTCAGACCGAGTACTTCCAATGCCCTGTCTCTTTGAGGACATCTCTTCGAGAGAGGGCAACAGAACGCAAGACTGCCATGGCAAAGAGATGCCATCGCTCTCTCTTGTCGAGACTTGAAAATGGGTGTAATTCGTTTCTTACCTAGAATCAATGAATTACCAGCGGTTCGAAGCTGAGTATATCCTGTGTTTGTAAGAGCTTCAACTACTTCTTTGGCCGGATAGGCTCTCCCTTCGATTACGACCATCCCTTCGGTCTCATCTAGTCTTACCGGACGCTGCGGTTCTTTTCTTCCGGATGCCGAGGTTCTTTCATGGTATCTCATGACGCCCATCTCATAGCTGGTCTGGTCTCTGTCAAATGGTGATTATCATACACATACAATCCTGTGTATTACTTGAAGAACACAAGCGACATTGTGCTGTAGGCGCACTATCAGCGAAAGCTATTTCTTCTATTGTTTCAGTCCAGAGCTTGGAGAGAATAATTTTGGGAACTAAGGCAAAAGGAGCCGCGCAGGCCTATACACTTCTGGGATCCACCGTACTATTCATCTTCGCCATTCAGATGTTGCTTGGCGGTATTGACGGTGCTCTAGCGGGCAACTTCGAATCAGTCATAGATGTAGTACTTGCAGTTGCATTGTTTCTAATGGTGATACTATCGATTGATGCATGTGGTTTTGTTTATTGGAAGATCCGACAAAGTGGTGCCTTACTGGCTCTATTCGGGTTCATAGCAATCATGATTGTACTTCGAAATCTCAGCTTTGATTTCTTGGGTTGGCTGCTCAATGCTGGTACGCTTGCTGGACTAATGATACTTCTAGCAGGCTTGCTGCTAATGGTCTAGAAGTGGGGGTTTACATTCAAATGGGAAGAAAATCGGATGCCCAGAAAGTTGGAGAGATACTCATCAGTCTAGGAGGTATTGTTGGCCTCCTCTTTGGTATACTCGCTTTGCTAGGTTCAAGATGGGTATTATTGCCCGACCTCCCGATTTTACAAGGTCTTGATCTTCTTATTTCGGGAATCGTATTGATTGTTCTTTCATTAGTAGTTCTCGCTACAAATGGTACGATTAAGGTAAAATCACTACGTCTAAAGAGAAACTGGGTTGTCCTCCTAATACTAGGGGTACTCATGTATGCCTTCCGCGGGAATCTTGCAGCAGTTCTCGTAATACTTGGAGCAATTCTCCTTGTCTTCTAGGTTGGTATCGTGAAGGGTGTAGACCTTTAGTTATGGTTTGACCCCACGAGGGGCCGCCATCGATAACTGTATATGTATCGATTTTTGGCTATGGAATTAGGTGGAGCCGGGACTAAAATGAATAAGGAAGGCCTTCAAATATTGAAGGAACTTGGCTTAGAAGAACTCGAAGAATCGAAGATGACGAATGAATACTGGACCCAACGGGCTTCTAAAAGCCTTGCTCTGACTACTCAACAAAGAGACGTATATGGTTGTCTCGATCACACTCGGGGCAGTGGGCTACAAATCTATGATATCGAAGGCACAGAGTACCTTGACGTTACAGGCGGAGTTGCGGTAAGGGCATTAGGTCTCAGATTCAAGCCGCTTCTTGATTTTGAGGCGAGAATAAACGATGTGATTCATGAGCTACCGGGGATGGATTTCGATGCTATCCCTCAAACGCTTCTTGCCGAGGCTATTGCTGATACGGTGCCAGGTAAACGTAAGAAACGCGTTGTATTCACAACTTCAGGCGGTCGCGCAGTTGAGGGCTGTATGAAATCAGCAATGGATTTATCACGAAAACAACGCTTTGTTGGCTTCAGGCCTGCTTTTCATGGTCGTACCGGTTATGCTTTGTCATTGACAGCATCCAACAGTACCCACAAGAGCGGCTTTCCACAAGGTGTGGATGTCATTCGAGTAGCGTATCCTTATTGTTACAGATGCCCTTATGGCCAAAACGTTGAGGATTGCAATGTTGAATGTGTTGAAGCACTTAGATATGCTCTGGAAGTAGAGGGGAATGATATCGCAGCAACAGTGATGGAACCCCTTTGCGGAGAAGGTGGACTGATTTTGCCACCAGCTAAAGCTGTCAAGGGAATGTTTGAGGTTACCAAGGAGAATGGAGGGTACTTCATCTCTGACGAAATCCAAGCTGGAATGGGTAGAACAGGCAACTGGTGTGCAATCGAACTCCATGATGTTATTCCTGATTACGTAGCACTTGCAAAGGCTCTTGGCGGTGGATACCCAATGGGTGCCTCTGTAGGACCCTCACCAATGTACTCAGGCCGGGCTCGTCATTCTGAGACATTCTCTGCAGAGCCAAAGATGGCATTGATTTCTCTATGGCTGCTGAAGTACTTAGAGGAACATAACTACCTGGAGAAGAATGCCAAGAAAGGCGAGTATCTTTTGGAACGTCTGCACGAACTGAAGGACAAACATGATGTTGTTGGAGATGTTCGTGGGGCTGGTCTAATGGTAGGGCTTGAATTTGTAAAAGATAGAAGGTCAAAGGAAAAGGCCCCAGGTTTGAGAAACCAGATTATCAAGAACGCCGTCAAGAAACAGAAGCTTTGGATTTTGGGGTCCGGCCAGAACTGCATCCGCTTGACTCCAAGCTATGTAATCACTGAAGATGAAATGGATGATGCGGTGGATCGCCTAGACAAGGCAATATCCGAATCAACGTAAACCCGGCCTCACTCTATCTATGACGCAGGAAGAAAGGGGATTGTTCCATATCACGGAATAGTCCCATTTTCTTCATACTGTTTCGTCAATTCGAACCGAAGAGCTAGCTAGAAGCCCAAAAGCCAAGGAATATGTATATGGCGATGATGTTTCTTAGATGAGGAACGACATGCCAGATGGGAGAGAAGAACATCCGGCTAAGAAGGATGCAGGGAATAGTGGAAACAAACCTGAATTCGTAACAGAGTTTCCTGAAGATGATCTAGAACCGGGAGAAAGACTTGATGTATCATTGAGAAATCTTGTTGATTTTCCCTCAACAGGGTATGCAACTTTTGGTATATACAACTATCCGGCAAAATTCATTCCACAAGTACCTGCATATGTATTGGAAAGGTATGCACAATCGAACATGACTGTGTTTGATCCGTTTGCAGGATGTGGAACAACCGGGCTTGTAGCGCGTCTGTATGGGCTTGAGTATGAGCTATGGGATTTGAATCCAATTCTAGACTTGTTGCATAGAGTCGCAATAGCACCTCCCGAATCTTATGATGTTGATGATTTGATGGAACGTCTTTCCGCTGATGAGGCCATGTACAACCCGAAATGGGGCAATTATGACTATTGGTTTGCTGATCCATTCAAGGCATTCCTACAGCAGGTTTGGGGGAGCTATCATGCCATTGATGAAAAAGAAATAAGGAACGTGCTTGCTGTTCCGCTATTGAAAGTCAGCAGGCATTTTTCCTATGATGACATGGGCCGAATGAAGCTGTCCAAATCTCCAAAATCAGAGAAACGAGTTGGAGATATTCTCAAGAAGGACTGGAAGACTCTTTTCTATTCAATGCTGAAGGATGAAATAACAGATTTACTTGAACGGCAAGAAGAATACTATTCGCTTAGGCCCAAGGATGTAGATTCTACTATCCATGCCGGCATCGATTCTCTAACTTCTGATCTTCGCGATAATCGCGATATTCTTGTCACATCTCCTCCGTATATGCAATCCCAGGAATACATGCGGCAGGCTAAGATGGACCTCTTCTGGCTAGGTTACTCAGATGAAGAAGTTCGAGCACTCAGTAGAATGGAGATTCCGTACCGCGATGTTTCAAAAACCGAAATCCACTCTGAAACTTATAGACGAATGAGAAAGAGTGTTGAAGAAGATCATATTCAGGAAGTCTATGATAATTACTTCAGGGGTATCACGAAGGCCCTTCAACGCCTGTCTGAAGATGTTGATCATTGTCTGTTCTTTTTTGTGGGTCGGCCCAGCATGCGAGGCCGCCCAGTTCCAATCGATATCATATTACAGGAACACTTCACTGAACTCGGCTGGAAACACGAAGGCACTCTTGTTGATACTATCGTCTCTAGACGGATGTTTTCATATGGCGTAAACCCAGCCACAAACATGAAGGACAACCGTAGTTCAGAAGAAAGCCTTGTGATTCTGAAACGGAACTAACGCAATATTCTCGGGTGGAAAACTTCTCTGGTTGAACTCCTCTCTAACTGTTTTCAGCTTCCCGCTGTCGTCATAATAACCCTTATGTGCGTCCTTCGGTACGCTTGACAAAAGAAAACGGAGGCAAAAGTGTATATGGCAACAGCAATCAGGTGGGATCGCGTTTGCCAGGCGCTCATTCTTAGAACTACCTCCTTCCGCTAAACTTCTCTATGTGTTGCTAAAGAACAAGCGACGCATGTCACGTCAGGCTATTATTGAAGAGAGTTTTCTGCCCCCTCGTACTGTTAACTATGGTCTGAATAGGCTCAAACAGCTCGGGCTTGTTGATGACGAGGAGCATGCTGATGATGCGCGGAAGGTAGTATATGAGCTCCTTGCAGCCCCGATGTAATCTGAAAACAACAGGCGGGAGTGCATCTCCCGCTCCAAAACCCTCATAACCTTATGAGAACCGAGAACTCTTGTTGAGAAGGAGCTCCCCCTATGGATATTTACAGCAAGTATGGTGTGAGTGACATTGACGATTGGCAACGTACCCATTTCTCAAAAGAGATACAACCCGGGACCGAAGGTAAAGAAGTTACCCTCTTTGGATGGGTGCATATTCTACGTGACAAGGGTAGCATCAAGTTTCTCATACTCCGAGATGAGAAGGGTACTGTTCAAGTCACGCTTCCAAAGAAGAAGGTTCCAGCTGATGTATTCAAGCTCTCCGAGGACCTGAAGTCCGAATATGCAATTGCTGTCAAGGGGGAAGTTGTGGAAGCCCCCCAAGTTGAAACTGGTGTGGAAGTCATCCCGAATGAAATCCGTGTTATCAACAAAGCTGAACGCATTCCCATAGACGTTGTTGAAGGCAAAGTAGACATAGATTTGGATACCCGGCTAAATAATCGCATACTTGACCTACGGAAACCCCGTCTTAACTCGATGTTCAGGCTACAGCATAGCATTGTAAGATTCTGTCGTGAATACCTCGAAAAAAATGACTTCATGGAAATACACACACCAAAAATAGTGGCTTCAGCAACCGAAAGCGGTGCCACCCTTTTCGAAGTCAAGTATTTTGATCGTCCTGCGTTTCTAGCTCAAAGCCCTCAGTTCTACAAGCAACTGATGTTGCTTGCCGGGTTTGGGAAGGTCTTCGAGATTGGTCCTGTATTCCGGGCTGAGAAACACAATACCATTCGTCATATCAATGAATACACTTCCTTTGACATTGAGATGGCATGGATTCGCGATATGGATGATATCATGAAATTAGAGGAACGTATGCTTCATTATGCCTTTGCTAAGGCTCGTGAACGGTTTCTAGAGGATAAAAAGGCATTCGACGTAGATCTACACGTGCCTAAAATCCCATTTCCGCGGGTGAAGTATGAGGAAGTAGTGAATATTCTCAATGAGGAAGGAAAGGATTTTCCCTTCGGGGAGGACTTAGATCCTGAAAGCGAGCGGATGCTCGGGGAGATTTTTCCCAAGCGATTGGGCTCAAACTTCGTTTTCATAACGCATTATCCCTCAGAGCTACGACCTGCATACACTATGCCAAGCATGAGTGAACCCGGTCTCACAGAAAGCTTTGATTTGACCTACAAAGGAATGGAAATTACAACAGGTGGCCAGCGAATCCATATCTATGACCTTCTGGTGGAGAGATTCGAAGAAAAGGGACTTAATCCTGAAGAATTTGAATTCTATATGGAGCCGTTCAAGTACGGTGCCCCTCCACATGGTGGCCTTGGTCTTGGTGTTGAACGGCTAACCATGCAGCTTCTGGATTTGGATAACATACGAGAAGCCGCTCTCTTACCTCGAGATCGCGATCGTCTCACACCATAGAGATAACTCAAGTAATACTCTCTCTTAAAGAGCGGGTTTCTATCTCTGTATTCGTTAGATGCATTGAGACATTCCGGATAGTGATGGCTTGCCAATGGAGTTCCACGTAGAATCAGAATTATACGCTTCAATAGCTACCCTCGATCAGTTAAAGAAGATGTATGATATGGGTGTGGTGGGTGTGCGTTCCTATCGTCGCGAATCTGAGGCCTTAATGATGGATGTCAAGTCTAACATAGAACGCATGCGCCATCAAGGGCGAGATGTGCAGGATTTCATGTATGGTGAACGCATTCTGGATCGATTTCCAGATGCTGCCGAGCTACTACAGTTCTTCTCCGAAGGTTCGAATGGCCCCCCGGGGGGAATGACGGAGGATGAATACTACGATCAAATAGGCTTAGCTGTTCTTGATGTGGTCACCGCAAATGCATCGAAAGGTTTGATGGGCCTCGCAGAATTGATTGTGCGGGTTGTCCGCAGACTTCCAGAACTGAATTCAGTCAGCTATAATGATGTTATTGAGTCTGTTAATCGTGTTGCTGAACACGGTCTTCTTCCTGGAATTAGAACACTCCGCGGTGGAGTGAAGGTTGTGGAACTGCGTCCGTTGGAGCTACGAGGGGATCAAGCGGAGGTCATCAATTTGGCTGCTGCAAACGGTTATGTTACCCTTGAGCAAGTCATGATGGAGCTTCGATGGTCGGAAGACCACGCACGTCAGGTTCTGGGTAGTCTCGTAGAGGCTGGAATTGCCGTCGCAGATATCAAGTTCAGTAGTGGCGGGAAGTACTACTTTCCCGGACTCCGCTCGGATTCCGACCATGATAGTGGCAGAAAAGCCGGTTAGATTTTCACCTTGATTGTAGCGCGCTCTTTGTCAACCCATTCTGCTCTTCCGGTTTGAACTATTAGCTCTAGAATATCTCTGATGATTTCCTGTGGTAAGCCACCAAAATCGAATTCTTCTTGTATCACCAAGCTCCTAAGGTCCAGATATCTCGTTCCTCTCTCCAAAGCCCACTGATAAAGATCATCAGCCATTTCGATTTTGGATTTCCATATCAGTCTTAGCTTCTTTCTTTGCTCATCTATCCACTCAGCTAATCCTTGTTGCACCATTGTTTCAGCTATCTCAGAGAATGCCTCTCTTTTGTTACGCATTTCGCAATATGGGGGTTCTCTGATGAATGTCGAGAACGAGAAGACATGCTGTTTGTTATGATATGCCCACTCTATCAAAAAATCATGCCATTCTTTGGTCCATTTTCTAATTCCTTCTTCGGTTGCAGGCACAAAATACATCCAAGGAGATTGCTCAGAGCTCCCCCATTCGGGCATGAATGTCCTCAGGACTTGAATCTGTTCACTAACCTTAATTTCCTGTTCCTTACGGGATTGACCTCTTACAGTCTCTTTCTGTTGCTTCTCGGTTTTCTTATCCAAAACCTGGGAGGATTCAGTAGTTTCTTGCTCCTTCTCTTTGACAGTTGTCTTTTTAGCCTCTTCCTCTTTTCTCTCTCTTATTTTCTCTCTGACAGTCACCGGCTGTAATCCTCCGCCCATGTGGAGTATTTCTGGAGATGATTTTGTTTTGCGGTTGGTTTAATTGTTTCAAGCGCTTTGATGAAATCTTGTCGTTTTACACACCGGATTTCGGTTATGGCGTCTTCCTGCTCAAGCTTGCCTTCGCGTTTGAGATCTCTTATTGGCTCCATTGAGGCTTCTCTGCAGACCACACTGATATCTCGACCGCTGAACCCATCTGTTAATTCTGCTAATTCCGAGAATTCTACATCTGATGCAACTTCAATGTCTTCCATGTGAACGTGAAATATCCGTTCTCTAGCTCGTTCGTCTGGAAGTGGAACTAGTATTCTTTTTTCAAATCTTGATAGGAGTGCAAAGTCAATTTCCCACGGAAGATTCGTAGCACCTATGAGTGTTACACGTTCATTGATATCGCTGGAAAGCCCCTGCAATTCAGTGAGCAACTGTGTCTTGAGCCTTCTTTCTCCGCCCAAGTCGTTTGCGCTTCGTGACACGCCTATGGAATCTAGTTCGTCGAGAAAGATGACAGAAGGTTGATGTTCTCTGGCCATTTCGAAGAGCGTCATTACCAAGCGTTCTGATTCTCCTAGCCACTTGCTTACCATATTTCCCGCAGAGACATTGAAGAAAGTGGCCTCGGCTTCTGTTGCTACCGCCTTGGCTATCAAGGTCTTACCACATCCTGCAGGTCCATAGAGTAGAATTCCCTTCCAAGGTTGTCTTGCTTTTCCCTTGAATAGCTCAGGATGCTTTATTGGCGTAACAACCGCATCGTGAATGGTATTTTTCACTTCGTCGAGACCCGCGACATCCGACATTCTCACGTTGGGCTTTCTGGTTGTTATAGTCCTCTTTATCATATCCTGAAGTTTTGCCCTTTCCTGATCGTCTTCTGTGGATGCACTTGTTGCCCTCTTTCTACTATCAAACTCGCTGTTCTTCTCCTGATGTGATATGGTCCGCACTTCCTGCTCTCCGGAAGGCTCACTAATACCCGAAATCTCTCGTACCCGTTTTACACATTCCTGAGCTCGTTCGTAGTAGTGTTTACGAATACTAGGAAGAGAAGCTGCTTTCGCAAGCTTGAGAAGAATTTTGCTACCGCTCAGGTAGTATTCACTTGCTTCCTTGACCATGCCTTTGGCATCTAGATCTACTGCGGTCTCAAGCAATTCCTTGAGATTCTCATCTATATTGCTTACAGCACTTGGCATACGAACTCAATGGGTGATTAGTTTGAACCTATTAAGAAGGTGTGTGTTTTCTTGCTGTCACCGCCGTTTGAGGTGTTACATGGTTCTAAAAATGATTAATCGCACCCCTCTGTGATAGCTATGGTAAGAGTTCTCGATTCACTTAGGAAAGCATTATCGTGGGGCCGGCACAAGCCGAATATTGCAGAGGTCAAAAGTGATCTTCGGGTGATGGCCAAACAGCTTGAGCGACAGAGAAACAAACTGGAGATAGAGGAACGAGAGACAAGAGCTAGAGCTATCAAAGCCCGGAAAGAAGGGAGAACCCCAGCTTATAGAACATATACAAAAGAAATGGTGCGTTTTCGACGATATATTCTCTCTATCGAGAAGTCCCGAATGCAGATGCTCCGTCTTCTTGCACACGTTACACGAGCACAGACCAATGCAAAGGCCAATCATGCATTGGCTGATGTTTCAAAGGTGCTTAGTGTATTGGGAGATGCATCTGACATAACTAGTGTTATAGATCATGCGGATGAAATATCAAGAAGAATAGAGGAATACGAAATTGAAGCGCAGATTTCTGAAGATGCCCTTGCTGTTTCAGTAGGGGGATCTGAGGGTTCAGATGAATTGGCAGCGGCATTCGATGAAATAGACCATGCGGCCGGTATTGAAGGATCAAGCACTACTTCGAGGGAAGCAACTGAGCTTGATCGGCTGGAGAGAGACATCAGCTCACTTGAAAATGAACTCGGAGTATGATTCACCAATTGAAAAAGTCTCTATGTGAATCCCGGGAATTTAATCGATGTCTATTCTCATAGGCTTGGCGCATGAGACTGCGATATCTTCGTATAAAGTCCTCTGGAACTATCTGGCCATTTCGTAGCATTCTGATAGTTTCGCGTATTTCTTCATTGAAATTTTTACGATTGGTATCATACCTTTCTCTTTCTTGATTCCTTCCAGGTGTATGATAATGGTCCCGTATGTCTCTAAACAAACCATCGGTTTCTCTTGAATCATTCCCACCAATAGGGCCGGGATTTCGGCGTTTCTGATAATTATCACGGCTTGGACGAATATCGGGTGAAATATGTGTCCTTTTCCCCAGATTGTTTTCACCCCCAGTTTTTCGCTGTTTTTCTCTCCTCCCAGAAAGGAGCTGGTATACAAGCCTTTCAATCTGGAGTCTCACTTCGCCAGAATTGGTTTTCTGTTGCTCTAATTTCCGCACGCGTTCCAAGTCCGTTTGTACATACTTGTCAAATTGCTTTGCTATCTGAATATAGTCCGGAAGGACTTTCTCAGTTTGCTCTGAACAATCGAGCTTTAAATCACCCTGTTTGAACTTCATCACCATTCTTTTTCTTATTCGCCCCTCTTCAGAGAAGCCTGTATGATAGACAAGAGGAAAATCGAAAATGACTTCCATACTCTTACGAATATGACCAGTCTCGGCAATGAACACAAGACGCTTATTGGTGATATATAGGGTACCACATGCTTTGTCATTCTTGAGAAAGTCACTACCAGCTAACTTGATTTCAGGAAGTGCACATACTGGTAATTCTTTGACTGAAAACTCTGCATTCTCATAGAAGCCGCTGAATCTCTTTCTGTAATAGTTAAGACCGTCTATTTGTGTCTTTACGTCATTCAATATACTCCTTACTTGGCCCAAAGCTTCGTCTACTCGGTTCTTGTAGCGCGATCCCAACTCTCTGATTCTATTGCTCACTCCATCGATAAACGAGAACTGGGAGGGATTCCATCTCTCTGATGTCATCAACCCCTTAGTTTCTGCTGCTATCTGTTTTGCAACCATTTCAGCATTGTTTCCGATTCTCTTTTTTATTGCAGGCATTTCCTCGTGAATCTGTTCAATTTTGCTTTCAAGCCACTTGTAATGTAGGAAATTTGACATGCGGAGAGAAACAAGTTCTCTCTTGATTTTGTCCAGTTCATTTCCGAATTCACGGAGTTTGGTGTGGCCATACTGTAGGCTCATAATCGATTTTCGTATTTCTCTGGATAGTTCACCTCGCCTTTTCTCAATAAGAATAAGGCGGGTTGAATGACAGTTGGGACATCGCTCAATTTTTCTTGTTCCCTTGTTTAGCTTGTCAGAGCCACATTCTGGACACTCGCTAGGATTTTCTTCAAAATTGTTGCTGTCTGTGGTGTGGTGGCAATTGCTACATACCATGTATTCTGCACTATCAATTTCAATACAATCAGCACAGATAGCTTCTCCACAATCCCTGCACATGTGAGTGGCTTCTGCAGTACTGCAATTCTCGCAACTATCTGATTCTCTTTTTAGATTCAATATATGGCCTCCATGGTCATGTAGCATTGTTATTGGGTGATGAATACAAGAAATACCGTTGTATCACGAGAGTAATAGCCGGTGTGAGGCTGCTGCGCCATAGTAGTTATAACGCGAAAGAAATGACAAACCGGTATGGAAGACTTGGCCCGCGAAGCTATAGAGGCTGCTCTCCATGCCGGAGCTGATTTTGCGGATGTCAGAGTTGAAAAATCACATCTGACCACCATCGAAATCAGTAATGGCGTTACGAAAAAATCTGCCACATCCCGGCTACGGGGAGCTGGTATTAGAGCATTCAAGAACGGGGCTTGGGCTTTTGGCCAGGTAAATACGCTGATGCCCAAGGCAATGCAGGAGCGCGGTAGAAGCGTTGCCAAGCTTGCCCTAGCTATTGAGGAACGAGCTTCGGAAAAATTCGAGCTGGATGCCCCGGTCTATGAGGATACTTGCAGGATGAATGTATCTGAGGATGTCCAAGAAGTCCCTGTCGAAGAAAAGGTTGATCTTGCGCGGCGTATCGACAAGCAAGCTCAGGATTACGACGACCGCATCTCAAACTCAAGAGCGGTATATGGAGATTTCAGCTGTGTTTTGCATGTCGCAAACTCATTTGGTACCAGTGTTACCGTAGAAAACAGCTTGCCGCGAGTAATCTCTTCTGTAACGGCTAAAGGAAACGGCGACCGTAGGACGGCTTTCAAGTCATATGGTGCCCGCGGAGGGTTTGAAGAATTAAAGGGTGAATTTCCACAAACTCTAGGAACTGAAACCGCTGAATTGGCCGTACGAATGCTAAGGTCAACAGCTGTTCAGGGTGGCATTTACGATGTTATTCTGGACCCGATTCTCAATGGCGTGATGATTCACGAGGCTTTCGGTCATGCCTGTGAAGCAGATAATTGGCCGGCCCATACTACAGTATTAGAAGACAAATTAGGTGAACGGCTTGGTCCTGAAAATCTAAACATCGTTGATGATCCCACGCTACCAGGAATGCGCGGATCGTTTGATTATGATTGGGAAGGAACTAAGGCAACCCGTCGTACGCTTGTTAAGAACGGTATTCTAACAGAACTCCTGCATAGTTTGGAGACAGCATCTCGTCTCGATAAGAACCCGAATGGAGCCGCGCGCTCACAGTCTTTCATGTATGGTCCTCTTCCACGAATGAGCAATACCTTCATGGAATCTGGAGAGTGGGAAGTAGACGAGATGATTGAAGATACTGGTAACGGACTACTTCTCTGTAGCTTCAACTACGGATACACTGATCCAGCAAAAGGTCAATTCATGTTTCAAGCAAGTCATGGTTTTGAGATTACAGATGGGCAAGTGGGACCAATGGTTCGTGATGTGTCAATTGCGGGGCAAATTCTCGATATGCTCCCTAGAATTGATGCTATTGGTAATGATTTCAAAATGGATGCTGGGACTTGCGGGAAGTCAGGTCAGAAAGTTCCAGACATGAATGGTGGACCTCATGCTCGAATAAGGAAAGTGCCAGTTGGGGGAATGTGAATGCAGAAGGATGAGCTTTTACATCTCGCCGAAGAAACGGTAAAATTGGCTGAACGAGAGGGTGCCGACCAGGCCGAGGCATATACAGCAGCTTCTAAGTCGGTTTCCATTGAAGTAGAAAACAACTCAGTCAAAGCAGCAAGTCATGACCGTGACATGGGTTGTGGTATTCGCTCAGTGATTGGGAAGAAGGTTGGATTTGCTTATGTGACTAATCTTGAGGTTTCTGATGTCCGGGAAATAGCAGAGGAATCCGTAGCACTTGCTCGTGCTTCCTTACCCGATTCCGATTTTGAAACGCTCCCCTCTCCTGACAAGGACTACCCTCGTATTGATGGTACTTTCGACCCATCAATCAAGAATCTAGTGCCTGATGATGCAGCGGAATACATCCTTAGAGCCGTAGATGCTACATTAGATACAACGAAATCCACAAAGACCGCAGTTGAAGCTTCTTTTACAGCAACATCCCTATCAAGAGCAATTGTCAATTCTTGGGGGATATCCGGCTTTGAGGAATCTACTGCTGTTTTTCTATTTAGTTCTCCTACTATTAGGGCCAAAAACGACCAGAATTCTAGCTATGAGTATCACATATCACGCTCGCTAGATGATATAGACCCTGAGTGGGTTGGTAGCTCGGCAGGCAAATTGGCATTAGATGGGTTGGGTGGAAAGACAGTCGATGAAGGACGCATGCCCGTCATTTTCACACCGTTAGCAGTTGGACGGGTCATCGGATATGGTTTTGGCGGAGCAATAGATGCAGAGGAAGTACAAGATGGGCGTTCTTACATTAGTGATGACATTGGAAATCAAATTGCATCAAAGACGCTTTCGATAGTTGATGATGCCACAATCACGGGGGGAATAAGCAGCCGCCCCTTCGATGCTGAAGGTGTCCCCTCCCGGAAGACTGTTGTCCTTTCTGAGGGTGTATTGAAGAATTTGTTGCATAATTCATATACTGCCAATAGAGCAGGTGTAGAAAACACAGCGAATGCTTCCAGAGACTCCTACTCTGGGACACCAGCAATAGCAACGTCGAATTTCGTAATTGAGCCGGATCGATATACGCTCGATGATTTCATCTCAGAAATGAACTCGGCAATTGTATGTAGGAATACAGCTGATCGCCCTAATATGACAACTGGAGAGCTCAGCGCGATGATTATGGAGGGTTTCTATGTAGAAGAGGGTGAAATCAAGCATCCCCTCAAGAATACCCTTATCGGAATCAATATGCGCGATTTACTCTCACAGGTGATTCGTGTTGGAAATGATGTGAGAACCACTATGTCCGTGATATCTCCTTCAATTGTCGTAGACGATGTCCGAGTCACCTCCGGCTAGTTACATTTTATCAACTACTGGAATCCCAAGTAGTCTAAGTGAATTAGCCATTGTAATCTTGAAGGCTGAAACAAGTGCAAGCCGTGCATTTCTCATCTGTTTGGGTGCTTGGAGAACTGGACATTCATCATAGAACTTACTGAATCTATTGGCTAGTTCGAAGGCGTAGGTTGCAATCGCATTAGTCTGAAATGTGGTACCCCAGACTTCCTTTTTCATCCCTTCTACAACGTTTAGCACAACGTCTGGCAATTTTGCTATTTTCTTGATCAAGGCCAGCTCATGTGGAGATGCAAGCTTGCTGTAATCCAGTTCATCTGCGGGTCTGTGTTTTGCTTTTTCAAGAATCCTCTTGGCTCGTGCGTGTGAATATTGCAGATATGGTGCTGCATCTCCATTGAAGTCCAAAGCATCTTCATATCGGAAGGTTATTCTCCTGTCTGGTGAGGCCTTTAGCAAGAGATATCTTACAGCGCCAGTTCCCACCTGTGCAGCAGCTTTTCGCTTGAAGTCCTCAGTTTCATCAGGGTTCCGTTTCTCAACCTCTTCCAATGCAAGATTTGTTGCTTTGTCTAGGATATCGTCACAGGTGTAGCCAATCCATGTTCCCTTACGTCCCGAAAAGTCAGCACCCTCTAACCCGACAAACTCATACGCAACGTGATGCGAGTTACTAGCTTCTCTGTCATAGCCTAGAAGGTGTAGAATTGTGTATATCAGCCGTTGAGGATGTGATTGAGCTGAACCGATGACATTGAAAACCAAATTCACATTCCCCATGTTCTTGTCTTTTCCCTCAAAAGATGTCCTGTAGACAATTTCTCCGTTTGGTTGCTCTTCTAAGACCACGTATTTGAATGGGTCATGTACAATACCGAATTTCCACATTTGGAATGCAACGTCAGCCCCCGTATATGTCCTTGTACCATCTGAACGGAAGAGAACCTTGTATGGATCCTTCATCTCTTGGAACTCTTCAATGGTGTCCAGTTTAGCGACAATACAACCTGCTTTGTCTCCCTTCTCCAGCTTCATTATGCTATCGCTTTTGAGCATCATTTCCTTGGCAACATCAAGCAATCCACTGTGGGCGATGGTGCTCTCCAGAATCTTGTAATCCTTGTAAATCCCCAATCTGTATGCCGTTTCATTCTGTGCCTTAACACAGCGAAGAACCATCTCCAGGCTATCCTTAGATGCTTTGGAATCTCTATCCTCCAGCTGTTTTGAGATGGCGCGTACCTCCTTCTCTACATCTGCACGCTCTTCAAACTCCTTCTGGACTTCTACATAGAGTTTTCCAAGGAAATGGTCATATTTCTCTTCAGTCTCACTTTCTTCTATCTTCTGCAGTTTCCAAGTAAGCTGGGCGATTTGCAGTCCGAGGTCGTTAATGTAGTCAAGTTGGACAACATCATACCCTACTGCTTCTAATACCCTTCCTAGTGTATCCCCCAGAACTGCATTACGTGCGTGCCCGATATGCCAGGGTTTTGATGGATTCACCGCAGGCGACTCAATCATGGCACGCTTTCCTTCGTATTTGTCGGACATGCCATACTGATTGTCAGTAGTTCGAACCGAGTCTAGTGTCAGTCTTGCGAATTCTCCGTTATCAAGGAAGAAATTAGTATAAGGTCCAGCTGTTTCAACTCGCTGAATCATTGGATTCTTGGAAACTTCCTCTTCGAGCTTCTTACGAAGATTAGCCGCGATTTCTGCGGGGTTATTCCTCTCCTTTTTGGCAAGAGTAAAAGCAACCGTTGAAGCCAAATCCCCCATCTTCGGATTGGGAGGAACTTCTATGGATAGTCTGATTTCCTCTGCCTCCAAGTGGGTAACTTTGACGAGTATTTCGACGATTTCATCAAATGCGGATTTCCACGGGTTTACACTCATCTCGGTCACGTGCTTTTCTTTCTCTGTTTATCTGATAAATCAAGCGCTGCAAGTATTTGACTGAAAACTACCCTCTCATTTTTCTGATGGATTGATTTGCATTACGAACGATTTTAATTAGATATGTTTTAATCATTCTAGATAATTTGTGGAAAGGTTTATTATGAATTACAGCTGAATAGCTTGTCGTTGGTTCCGCATATTAGCTATGTATCAAGAACGCGTTTACATGATACATACGTTGAGACATACACTTGCAACAAAACGGCATTTCTGGCAGTAGCCCAATATCTACATATTGGGCTGCCAGGGAGAGGATTGCACTGGTGACCCCTAAAACCAATGAACTGGACCACAAAACAGATGCCATCAAGTACATTTGCCCCTCCTGTAATTCTAAGGAAGTTCATATTGACCACCAACGAGGCGAAGTGACTTGTGCGAACTGTGGGGTGGTGCTATCCGATCATTCCATTGATACGGGACCTGAATGGCGTGCATTCAGTATGGAGGAAAGAGATGCTCGTCGTCGTGTAGGCAGCCCGAATGACTTGACCAAGTTTGATCAGGGCCTTACTACAATGATTGGCCACAAGAATATCGATGCTTCTGGTAGGAAGCTTAGCTCTTCCCGAAGAGCACAAATTCATCGATTGAGAAAGTGGCAGATTCGGACTAAGGTTCACTCCTCAAATAAGCGGAATCTTGCTGTTGCTATGGCAGACTTGTCAAGGATAAGTAGCCAGCTCAGTATTCCGTATTCTATACGCGAAACCTCGGCAGTCATCTACCGAAAAATCCTTCGCAAACACCTTACCCGCGGCAGGACCATTCTGGGCATGGTTGCTGCATCATTATATTTAGCCTGTCGAGTGCATAAGGTCCCACGACCACTTGAAGAGGTCTGCGATCACATTCACATAACAAGGAAAGAGTTGAGTCTTTGCGTTCGCCTTGTTCTCCAGCACCTAGACCTCAAAATCATAACCCAACCGCATGATTACGTTTCCCGGTTTGGGACCGATTTGAGGTTGCCAGGAAAAACACAAAAGAAAGCAATCGACATTCTCAATGCGGCCAAGAAGAAGCATCTTACAGTAGGAAAAGACCCGAAAGGCATGGCGGCCGCTGCTTTATATGTGGCTGGCATTTTGACACAGAGCAGACGAACACAACTTGAAATCGCAGAAACGGCTCGGGTTACCGAAGTAACAGTCCGCAATCGCTACAAGGAAATGGTAGAAAAACTGAAAATCTCATCTCTTGGTAATAGTAGATGACAGTTTGAAGAGATGCAAACTGAATAATCTTAAGACTGAAAAAGATGAAGTGCTTCTTGCGGAGATTCGCCCATATTGCCTGCAAAACGAGACATACACGGCGTTTGGCTTCTTGAACGTGAAACCGGACGCTATCTAGTTGCCAGAGCATACTCCGATATTGAAATTGACATGGATCTTATTGCTCCGTTTCTTTCAGCAACTCATACCTTCATCGATCGAGCATCTGCAGAGGAGCTGCAAACCATCGATACAGAAGGAAATCGCTATGTTTGGGTGGCGAATGATTACCTGTTGTTCGTCATGGTTGTGGCCAAATCAACTAGGATCTCTCACATGCGATTTCTTCTCAAGTATGCTTTAGATGAGTTTCAACGCCGGATGAAAGAAGACGGAAAAGATGTTGCAACAGTATTGAAATACTGGCATGGCACTCCAAGAGATTTTGATGAATTCGGGTCTTTCATTGACGAACTCGTAAGCCAATATGAACAAAGCGATGAGCGGCTGGTGACCGGGAAAGCAATGGACTGTCTATCTGTCTATAGTCACTTGTATCATTCGATTCTTAAAGCTGAACAGGACAAGGAGAAGAGAAAAAATCTGCTAGAGCGCATTATTCGTGAAATCGAGCCAATGCGCGAAAGTAGTTCTGTGTTGGAAGAAATCAAGATTGACAAGAGCGGTATTGACGTATTCTGCCTAGATGTAGACAATATTGGCTATCGTACCCTTAGAAAGGCGCTCGAAGAAGTCCTTCAAGTGGTTGCAAACACCACCAGAGAAATGGTGGGCGAGAAGCGATTCAAGCAGATGATTTTCGACCATGCGATGCCCTATGTAAAGCGAGACTTAGACCGATTGGAAACTTACGCCATTGTTGATGACGTTATCAGGCATCTTTTCTGAAATTCTAGCTCTTGCTTAGCATCAACACATCTCGCTGTACTACTTGTCCCCTCTTTCGTTCTGGCAGGGTCTCCCTGTTAGGATAGAGCTTAACACGGTCATCGATTTTTTCTTGGCTACCAAGCTGACTTCGCCTAAGCATTTTTCTGACAGTAAATGGTGTCCCGTCTGTCATTCTGTATACATCAACATTCACTTGGTTACCTACCGCGTTGATAACCGGTAATGTCATTCCTACCCTCCCACCGGGCCTTAGTCGCGTCGCGATGGCATTGAGTGTTTGTTTGTATAGCTTGATGAGGTCATCAATAATAGATTTAGCCTTCTTTGGTTGTGGCGGATTATCGAAGACCGGCCCGAGCTCTGGTTCGAATGCGACTGCATCTACGGTTTCTTGAATCAGCTTATTGGCGTCTCTAGCGTCACCCTTGACTACCTTGTAATCTAGGTGTTCTCCCAAATCCTTGCCAAGCCACTTGAGATTCGATCGTGCTCCTTGTGCTGTATTTCCATCCAGCTCAATTCCAATCACCCGCATTCCTAACAAAGCCCCCTCCATAAGTAAAGTGCCTGTTCCACAGAATGGATCCAGTATGGTATCACCCCTACGAGCCCCTGCCAAGTTCAACAATGTCCTGCAAATCTTAGGGCTTGTACTGATTTCTGCTGCAACATATGGCCGCGATTCATCACGATATTTCTGAAGCATTGAGTCATAGAGCACAATTGTATTTGCGATATACATTCTGTTTGTTGTGAGAAGGATGAGTATCTCGGAGTTGGGCGGCTTGTAGAGCGTCTGTTCAGCAACCGTTTGGGGCCATAACGCCATATTTGGCATATCGGGATTATCCGGGTCTGTATCATCGTACGCATAATAGACTGCTCTTCTTGCCCCTTTCTCACTCAACGTTCTTTTGGTCCATTCATCGAGACCTAATGTGAGCTTCTTCAAATCTATGTCACTTTCATAGTTCACTAAGGGATATGTGCTGAAGCCAAATTTGATTTTCTTCCCCTTGACATTTCCCCATATCCTGTCAACCCAAGGACATTCCCGAAGCCGACCCCTTGCATCTCTATGGATATTCCCTTCTGCTGGAAATGCTCTGACGGCGAGATCTTTGTTGAAATTGGATACTACCTTGCCAATCTTATAGCAGCCCCCAAGGGCCTCCTGAATATCACCTAGCTCACGTGGTTCAAAATACCTGTGCAGGTCGAGAATGATTGCGGTTCGTGAGTAGTCCACGATTTCATAGTCAATCGCTCTATCTGTAAGGTACTCTAACAGCTCTGCGATTGAAAGGGTCCAATTCTTTCCGAGGACAAAAGCGTAATCGGTCATTGTTTTTCACTCACTCAACTTATCGCGAAGTATCTTTGTATACATGGCTCCCCTAAGTGGGTTTGGTGTTTCCGATATGAAAGTCGGCCTGTAACCGTTTTCCAGTACGAGCTCCATCAATGGCATTATGTCTGGCCCCCAATCGCCTCCCAGAGGCCTGTGTGCTTTTTCGCCTTTTTCATCGAAGACAATACCACTAACATGGAAATGCATATTGTCTGTGAATGTATCTCCAAGTGCATCTTCGAATATTGCCAACACTCGCGAATAGCTGTCCTTGTCCCCAATATCTCCGCCAGTACGAGCATAGAGGTGAGCCCAATCGATACATGGTATAGTAGAATCCAATTCCTGACATAAACGGATGATTTGTCCCGGAGAACCGTACATGTTCTTCTTACCCGCTATCTCTGGTGCTAATACTGTATCCCCAGCTTCATGTCCTACTTCCTCCATTGCTTCTTTCATTCCGTCACGAATGATGGTGAATGCCTTTTCTGGAGATAATCCTCCATAGGTACCTGGGTGGAAAACTATTCTTTTCACACCCATCATAGGTGCAAATTGTAATGCTTTCACTAAACGAGCTTTCGATCGCTTGCGTGTTTCTTCTTTCTTGGATGCCAGGTTGATGTAATATGCTCCATGCATACTCATTGCTATGTCATGTTTGCTTGCCAAAGTCGCTAGCTTTAGCGCTTTCTTCTCTCCTATTCTAAGCCCGTATGTAGCTGCATATTCAAGTGCGCTCAATCCTCCATCTGTGAGGATTCGAAACACTTCATCGAGCTTTCCCTTGGCTTCAGCTGGATAGCCTGCAGGTCCGAATCGTATTCTACTCAGCGCTATCACTCTTCCAGCGTAAACTCCCATGCACAATACCAATCATCGGGATGATCATCCGGTGGGCATGCAATACAACGAGTTTTGATCCGTGGATCTATAGTCTCCGCAAAATAGCTATATTCGATAATGCCTACTTGCTTGCACGGAAACTCAGGCAAATTTTTCCGTTTTCGTGCTACTTGAACTCTGCACTCATGCATTTTGAAAAGAAGTGTATTCTCATCTTTGAATTCAGAAGACTGCTTATTGAGTCGAGCATAAACCCTGTAATCCAGGGCCTTTTTCAGCGATTCAAGTCCCCCGTTTGGCTCGACATCAAACTCTCTCATAATTCGTCTTGCTTCGATAGGGGAGAATGTTTTCCATGCTTCTTTGTCCATTTCGATTGCTGTATCCATTCCGTATTTGTCTTCCAGCGCTAGAAAATAGGCACCGTCCATTGCCTGCCAAGCCTTTGCATAAGCGTCAATGATTTTTAGAAGCTCTTTTTTTGGGAGGTCTTCAAATTCCAAGGTCGCCACCTACTTCCAAGAGACTAGCGAACCCTCATAAGAGTCATTGGGTGAGGAGAAATCACACTAGATTGCATTTACGCAGGAAATGACAAAGATGGTCGAGAAACGATTTGGTGAGCATCTCCGAGTCAGAACCAAACCACACAAGATGACTTTCAACAATCATGAAGCCGGCATCAAGGCAGAGTTCAATCAAGGTCTTCTCCAAGAACACCTCCCTCTAACACAGGGTGTTATGACCGGGGATCAGACCTTGGTCAAAACACTGGGAAAAGTGATTCCGAAATCGACTGTCGAGGCTCTGAATTCAACGGAATTTATCGATGTCTTTGGGCGGGTTCTAGAACTCCCAGGTCCGCGCGGCGGTACCTGTCTACAATACCTCTATGTATGGGACTATCAGGCGGTACCAGCTCACGAGGCCGACTATGAGCCGATATTTGTATATATTGACGGTACTAAAAGACATGCCATCTATGATCTTGTCCATTATTGTGCGCGTCGTCTTGAACTAGGATCTTCCAAAAGAGATGGGCCTGGCTTGAGAATGATTCCGGGCTGGCATTCTTTCTTGCCTGCTCCCCAATTACGTCCTGCTAATGCGGATTCCAAGCTTGAGGTTAAGCCTCTATCTGATCAACATCTGGATGCATGGTATTCAATTCCCGAGAAATCTGCCCAGTTCAAGATTCGTAGATACTTGGCGAACCCTTTCTTGCTTGAGGCACCTGGTCATTTCCTGGAATCGCCTGATGAGGACAGCAAAACGATGTGCTGTACCTTCTTGGAAATAGAATCTGCACTAAAAGAGTTCGAGGACCCTCGAAAAGGCGTTGTTGAGGGTGTTAAGCGGGCCTTGACGAAGTGCGTTGGTATTTTTGGTCTGTATCGATTGGGAGCATTAGTACAGCTACTACTGGAAATGAATCAGATTGGATTGTTGCAACTAGGTCAACCGCTTGGTGATGGTCTCAATCTGGGAAAACTAACTGCTCTTTTGCAAGAAGGATTGATATCACTAACAGACATGGGCAAAAACCTGATTCAGGGGCTGGGGAAGGAGTAAGCGCCTAGTGATTGACATCTTCTTGAGAACAGTTGGGTGAGAGCCTACTGCCGATAAGCTTTAATCAGAAACTAATTTCGGGCTATTAGTGGAGAACTTGTCAGATATGACTGAGGACGGTATCACCACCGAACTAAATCCAGAAAACCGATTTGACCCTTTAGCGCTTCTGGTGATTATTCGCCCCCAGAACTGCATCATTGGAGGTTTGACAGTTCTGGCCGGGATAGCCATGGGATACAATTCGATGCCCGCTCGCACCCCGCTTTCTTCGTTTGCGGATGCGTTTCTTTTCGGTTATTTGACGTACTTTTTCGTAGCGGCGGCCGGGAATGTTGTTAATGACATCTTTGATGTGGAAGTAGATCGGATAAATCGACCTGAACGAGTATTACCTAGTGGACGAATGACGATACGACAAGCCTGGGCATATGTAGTCTTTCTTGGTACACTTGGTGTATTTTTTGCATGGCTGAATGGCCCACTTGGTACCATTATTGTTATTGTTTTCCAGATTATTGGTTATGCATATGCATCGAAGGTCAAAGAGCTCGGACTGGCTGGCAATTTTATGGTCGCTTTCTCTTTTGCTTTTGGTGTTATTTACGGGTCCTTTATCTATGGTGAGACAATAGGCCATCTCTTCATACCGATTCCTTCATGGCTCTTCTTCCTGACCGCTTTCATGATTCTTCAAGCCCGAGAGACAATAAAAGGCTCTGAAGATGTCGAGGGTGACAAGCTGCGGGATGTTAGAACAATTGCGAGAGTTTATGGATATAGGGTAGCTGCTGGGGTAGCTGCAGTACTGAATATGATTGGCGTTCTCTGTTATTCTCTGATTTGGCTTTTAGGATTTGCTAGCTGGGATTTATGGCCCCTTCTTCTGGCGGGTGCAGGAGTTGTTACTGGGGCTGCAATTGCTCCTCTTACAGGTCCGAGCAATGATCGACGCTTGCTCATAGGAAGTACTCTAGACAAAATTGGAGCTCTTATTGGTCTAATTGCATTTGTGATGATTCCACTGTACGGTATCATATTATGAATCCTAATGGACCTGCCAGAAGGTCCAGCCAAGAACAATCATGCACAGAACAGCTACAACGAACGCCCAGACCGTAGACGTTTCATGTGCTTCTCTAATTCCAAAAATTAGCAAGAATCCAACCCACACAAATGATGTAGTGGTCAGATAATCGAGGGTCATCCATATCCCTGAATTGTAGATCTGTTGAACGATAGTAGCCCAAGCGCCCGGGTTCTCTACATTGATTGCGGGTATGAAAACCAGTACCAGTATCAGCCCTATCAGTCTGATGAGCACCACTGGAAACATGCTGTATCCAACAATAGATACGGTCTTTCCTTTGCTACCTGTCCCTCCTGTAACCTTGAAAGCCAAATGGGCAAAAATCGAACCAAGGACAAGGAATAACATTCCAAGCAACAGATTCGGTAGTATTGAAAACAGGGCTGTAGTTAGAAATGCCGTACCTGCTTCGGTAAACAAAATGCTGGTTGCTGCAGTTCTGCCCGTTGTCTGGTTTACAACCACGCTTACTGTAAACTTGGATGATACTGCTAAGAAGAAACCTGCCATGACGAGTGCATTCATGATGATTATCAGGAATGGCCCAACTGTATCTGGTCTTTGAGCTATGTCTCTGAATGTTGTTGCAGGTCTTCTCATTGTTCCATATATGCGTTTCAGTGGACCCATAGCCTTGACGTCGGATGGCTCGGGGCGTTTTAGCATGGGTAGAACTCTTTCGAGTGTCTCTACTGCGATTTCCTCGTGGCATATTGGGCAAATAGTAGCATCTGCCGGGACGGGACTATCACAGAATTCACACCTTCTCACCATGCAAATGACCTCGTCAATACCTGATTGAATACCAAGTCATTTTGAAGTGATAGGTTTCCCTATTAAACAATTATTGGGTTGCCCATCATTTTTCGGATCCAATCTACCAGAGGCCAAATTCATCAAAAAGGGAAGTCGGATGGATTACTACATATGGAATGGTGACATCCCAGAATGCTTGAACTGCGTTGAGGATTACCGTATATGCAATCAGAAAGGCTGTGTCATCTAGCCCAAAGAACAGTGGCACTATGATAAGATTAAGTGGTATCATTATGATTATCCGTACAATGGTTGCAAGTAGCATCAAGGTGACGTATTTTTTGACATCTCCTAGTTCCTTTCCCGCAGTTGTCTCACCAGCGAATTTCACACCTAACCAAGGTATGACAATCATGGGAATAGTCGCGATGAGTTTGAGCAATGTACCGATTGGACCGGTGGGATCATAGAAAAACAGTGCAATTGTTCCTACTGTCATGCTGGTCAATCCTACTGCAAAGCCACCTATTAGAAACGCGATAATCCAGAATATGGATACTGGGTCGAATAGTGCTATTCCCCATCCAGGTATTCTTGGAATGAAGGCAACAATAGGTGCTACTGCTACTGAAAGCGCAGCCAGTACCCCCGCAACTGCTATCTTCTTGGTTGTGCGGGTGAAATCGCTGCTTTCTAGAAAATCCTCATTCTCTTCAATTCTTTCCTCGGACGGACTCTGCGATTGCATGCTTCATGCACCCACCCCCCAAGATATATAGTTTACCCAATGTAAATAAACTACTCACTTTTGAGTACTATGTGATAAACATTTGATAACTGCTTTTTCGTAATGCGTCTATAAGGAGGGCAATTACTGATGATCGTCGTCAGATCGGCTTCTTTGATTTCTTTTTCCCTGATCCAGTCTCCGTTGACGTCTACTCAACATCTGAATGAGCTTCCTAGTAGGCCGTATCCAGTCAGGGTTCAACCTCCACTCGGCCCACTCAATCCCTGAAGAGAGTGATGTACGGCTTAGAACAAGTCTTGATGAAACGAGTTGATTTATGCTAGTGAGAATTGTTCCTATCGTTACTGCACCTATGAGTGGTCTTGCTTTTCTAGCTGCCTTCAGCAAGTCGGTCGTACTGACCCATCCTCCATCTTCGATGAGAAGTCGCAGGACTTTCGACCGTACAGGATCTGATTCGAGCATGCCTTTGAGCGGTGCCAAATTTATGCACTTCTGGCTTTCTCCCTTTCGATTTGTCTCGTATTCTTGATTCCTGCTATCTGGATTTACGACACTACGAAAGTCCATTATGCAACCTCACTGACAGCAATTCAATCCTTTCTTTTGAAAGCCAGTATTATGCTTTCCAAATCGGCTGTGCTTGTTGTTGCACAACCCTTATCTTGGTTTCACTATAGATTTACCATGTTATGCCTTTGAACAAATCGCTGGAAGGTCTCTTCTCTGAAGCCTTTGAGCGCCCTTCGGATTTCCTCTGTTGTGCGTTTGGTTTACGAGAAAATGAAATTGATGTCTATTTTGCACTCCTGTCTGGACCAAAGAGCGTAGAGGAATTGGCAACAGATGAGAGCATAGACCGAGATAGAAGCACTGTTCAGAGGGTATTGGCCAAGCTGCTTGATGCTGGGCTTGTTATGCGCGAGGAAAAACACCTGGAACGTGGTGGTTACTATTACCTGTATCGTGCAGTTTCTGAAGAAACAGTGAAGCATGAGATACTGAAGCAGTTGGACAACTGGTATGAACAGACCAGAAGGTTTTTGCTGAACGAATGGCCCGAGCTCATAGAGTAACAGGAAAATGCCCTCAAATCAGGTTACCACAAATACGGTTATGCTAACAACTCTTGCAATACTTGCGGCAATGGGTATTTGGACCCGGCTTTTTGTCAAAATACCTGTTATTGCTGGCCTTCTAGAGCTGACTCCCGGCTTCATGTTTTCAGAACTGGGCGGCATCATAGGTGGTATTGCAGGAGGCGTATTTGTTGGTGCAATTGTTGGGATTGGGGGTGCCATAGCTGGAGGCGAGCCATTCCTTCTGCCCATGATTGGGAATATTTTTCTTGGTATTGGAACTGGTTGGGTAATCCAAGTAGCCCAAGACAGGGATTCTATCCACTATAGGATTATGGTAATTTTGGGTGGTGCACTTATTGGTGGATTTCTTCCTAGTGTTACGATTTTCGCCTTCTTCACTGAATCATTCGAGGCGGCTATCATATTTGCTCTACTAGACGCTTTCCAAGCCGGATTATGGGCAGCTGTTGCTCTTTTTGTAGAGAAGATCATTCGCGAAATCATAGGCAATTACATCTATGAGAAAGCTAAAACGGACATTAGTGGGTCCAAAATACGAGATGACACGGGATGAAAGAACGCACAATTTCAATCAATATCCGCAAGGATCTCTTCGGGGCAAATGAAGAGGCAGCGGAAATAAACACGAGAACTTTCGAAGAGCACGGGGTACGAGCATTTGATATCATGGGGTCGGTTGGGACTGGCAAGACCCAGCTTATCGAGGCATTGTGTGATGAGCTATCTGACAAATATAGGATTCTGATGGTTGCGGGGGATCTCGCAACACGAATTGATGCAAACAGAGTAGCTTCTCATGGTATTGATACAGTACAAATCAATACTGAAACAGCTTGCCATCTTGATGCCAGAATGGTTAGAGTAGCCCTGCGCGAGGTTGATTTGTCCAAGTACGATGTGATTTTCATCGAAAATGTTGGTAATCTGATTTGTCCAGCCGGATATCCGCTTGGAGTTGAGAAGAAAGTAGTCGTTGTCAGCATAACGGAAGGACCGTATATGATTCAAAAACATCCACTAACAATCAAACGAGCTGACATGGTCGTAATTAACAAAGTTGACCTCGCTGATGCCATCGGCTTTGATGTTGATGGACTAGTTAAAGATGTTAGAGAAGTTGATGCAAACATTCCTGTGTTCCGGGTAAGTGCTAAGAATGCTGATGGTGTGCAAGAAGTTATACCGGCTCTCGAATTGTAGCTCACGCTGCAGCTTTCTTTTCCAAGAGCTCGATTAGCTTCTCTTTTACCCCGTCAATGTGTCCTGCCCCAAGAACTGCCACGATTTCACCATCGACATCTTTCAAGATGAATTCGAGCGCCTCGGCGACATATTCATCCCTTTCATCGATTAAGACTTCTGCTAAACTCGGGAACTCTGACCGGAATTGTTCCATCATCTCTGGAATAGTACCCTCTTCTTTTAGGAAGGCAAGGATGTCAAATTCTCCTTCTTCTGACTGTAGTTCCTCCAAGTCTGGTACCATACTAGCAAAGCGATAAATCTCATCAAGTGGTACCTCTGCCAAGGAATTCATGATTGCCCCAAGCGGTCTATCAACCAGCGCTATCTTGGCACCGATTTTCCTCCCTTCTTCAATAGCCGCTTTCATTTCCTCCCCTGCTCCGGATCCTGTTATCTGTCCTAGACTCTTTTCAAGGAGAGCTATTTGGTTCAGAAACCCTTCTGCCACGTTCATCTGATTTGGGGTTTCCTTATCAAGCAATTCCTCGTTCTCCTCCATTAGCTGATTGTAGCGCTGTTTGTCAAGCTCAACAGCTACAACATCGGGTTGAACCCTATGCACAATTTCACGAGCCTCATCTACACTCGCTTTATCTACGTGGATTACCGGCAGGAAATGTATCCGCTCGAGTTCATCAGTCACCGAGTGAGCCTCACTGATAGAAAGAAAGATACGGCTTTTCACCTTTCTGCTTCCTAGACCTATGGTAACTCCTTCGAGGTAAACGTTCGGAACCTCTTGTCTACTATTGTCAATCTCCTGTGGCTTCTTTTCAATTTGAGGAAGCTTTTTACTTGTACTGCGTTTACCTCTGGCAAGCAACTCAAATACTAAAGGAAGCGAGTGGTATTGAGGTCAGATCTCGACTTAGCATTTGCCAAGTTAATGAATCCAAGGATGAGTGCTGGACTGATGGTTCTCTATAGCCTTCTAGATCCTCTTCAAGGAGAACCACAGGCTCCAATGGATGTGCGCGACCAGGTCAACGAATGGTTCAAGGAAAGAAATCTTTCCAAGCAATCTATTACAAATGCTGCAAGGCGTTTGGAAGAAGCTAGGATTATCAACCGTGAGGAAGGCTATAGTGCAAATTACGGTTACATAATCTCAGTTCTACTTAACCAAATCCTTGAGCTGTCCGACCGTGTGAGCGATCTTGAGGATGAAATTACGGAAATGAAACATGAGGTTGATATCTAGTTGATGGACTGAGTGATTTCCTCTAGATCCTTGAAGAATGAATCAACTGTTTCCTCATCTACATGCGGCACAATAACCATCCTAAAACTCTCAGGGAGTGGAGAACTTCCCATTTTCCATCCTCGCTCCTCCATTTCTCTAACAATCGCATCGATACTTATCTTCTCGCTTGTTATTCCGAGAATATTCAACACGGGTTCGATTGCACATTGTAAATAGGGATTTTCCTTAGTCCTTTCGTGCGCTAGCTCTGTTACAGACATGCAATCCTTTACGATTGATTGGTATCCTTTTCTGCCAAGGTGTTTCATTATTGCCCAAGTTGCTATTACTGGGGCGGCAGGACGTGTACCGAGTAGAGTGGGAATCTTAGAATCAAAGGGAATGTAAGGAACGTTTCTTGTTATGGCTTGGAGGTGTTTCTCTTCTCGAAATAAGAGACAGCCGGATGGAATTGGAGCTAACCCTGTTTTGTGCGGATCTACACTGACACTTGTCACACCAGGTACTTCGAACCCAAAAGGATACTTTCCAAGGCCCAAATCATCGAGAAACGGAATCACAAAACCTCCGAATGCTGCGTCAACGTGAAGTGGTAGTCCGTTGTCGATGGCAATTGTCCCAATTCGATCAATTGGATCTATTTGACCAACATATGTTGTGCCAGCAGTAAGGAAGATACCCGCTGTGTTTTCATTGATAGATTCTTCGATTTCTTCGGGTACAGCTTTGTACTGTGAATCGACAGATGTTTTGATCAGTTCTATTCCCAGAAGCCAGGCAGCCTTGTCCACAGATGAATGCACTGTTTTTGGGGCAATGATTTCTGGATTGTCCACTTGGGCTGTTTCCCTAGCAGCAACCATTGCGAGAATGTTTGATTCGGTTCCTCCTGAGGTTGTGGTCCCGCACGGGTTTGCAAGATGAACCAAATCACCAATCATCTGGACAACTTTTCTCTCAATTTTGGCTGAACCCGGAAATGTGTGCTTGCGCCCGAGATTTCTTTGCACATGTTGGGCCATGATTCTTGAAGATATTCTATGTGGAATTGATGACATTGAAGCAATGGGGGTCCCTGCTTCATAGCTTGTATCTGCTTCGAGTATCTCATCGAGTTCCTTGAATACCCGTCTTGCATCCAGACCTTCTTCTTCGAACATTTTCTTTACTCCGTAGAAGACCACACTTTTTCGAAGGAGATAGCTTGGTATAATGCTTGTGGAATGCAGTGATTATCTCTCTCTGAACAGCATGTTTATTTCAAATTCGTTTGACTACCATCGGACCCACTATTCTGATATTGATATCGTCTCAGTGTGTATTCCGAAAAACCCATCACCTGAATAGAGTGTTAAATGGTGTAGCCGAAAATGACGAGAATAGAGTTTCTAGGAACGCGGGCGAATACTGACGTAAAAACTCCAAGACATTCGAAACATTCTGGTGTACTAGTTGATAGTTGTATCCTTCTCGATGTTGGAGAATCCGAGTTCTTGGAAAAGAATCCTCAAGCTATATTCATAACTCACCTTCATCCTGACCATGCATTCTTTGTCAACAACTCCGTGGATTCAATTGATGTACCTATCTATGCTCCCGAGGAGTCTGATGAAATCGATATTGAGGTCATTTCTGAGGAAAAGACTGTTGGATCTTTTACTGTCACCTCCATACCAACGATACACAGCAAGATTGTTGAGTCTACAGCATATCTGCTAGAAGGCAAGAGTCGTTTTCTCTACACCGGTGACATGGTTTGGATTGAGAAGAAGCATCATCACAGGTTCGGCGATTTGGATATTGTAATTGCCGACGGAAGTTTCATTCGAGAAGGTGGACGAGTATTTGGCGACAAGAAAGGTAATGTGTGGGGTCACAAGGGTATCCCCGATTTGATAGACTTTTTCAGTGAATACACTGAGCGGATCATATTCACTCATCTTGGTAAATGGTTGCTTGAGGATGTTGAAGCGGGAAAGAGCAAAATGAAGCAATTTTCTGAAATGAATGTTGAACTCGCCTACGATGGAATGGTTGTTGAAATAGGGTAGGAATTCTGTCCAGCTGCCAAGAAGGAATAAGATAATAAGCCTCCCAGATTTTTCAAAATTAGTAATGGCCGAGATGGGGTAGACTGCCTCATTGCAATTGGGCAGGCCTTATGGCAACCTTGGGGATTGTGGCTCCCTAGCCGCGGGTTCAATTCCCGCTCTCGGCCCCATCAAGCATACTCACCCTCTTATCCACTGCCATAGATTATTTCGTAGATTGCTTTTCCCAATGTTATTTGGTCCATTAGAAATTCCATATAACAAGAGGTTAATACCACCGCGAGACGTTATAGTCAGTAATCGGGTGACGCTTGTGAAACTGGAGCCATTTGAACTTGAGAGGATTCAAAGTAAGTGGGAACATATCGTAGACGTTGTCTTGACTGAAAGTGGTGTTGAACCACTGAGTATCAAGGAGCTCATTTCTGAGAAGGAGCAACAGAAACTCCTTAGCATGGATTTGGGATATTCGCAGACCAACGGTACTATCCCACTTAGAGAAGCAATAGCTTCAATGTACACTGGTGCAGATGCTGAAGATATTTTGGTCACAAATGGTGGAGCAGAGGCCAATTTCCTTGCAATTTGGAACTTTCTGAATGAGTCTGATACTGCTGATGAAATCATCATGATGCAACCAAACTACATGCAAATTCATGGAGTGACTCGGACTCTTGGTGGTCGTGTTAAATCGTGGAATCTCAAGATGGAGAATGGTCAATGGAATCTGGACATTGAAGCTTTGAAAGAAGCAGTGGGCTCTAAAACCGTGGCGATAACTATTTGCAATCCGAATAATCCCACGGGTGCAACTTTCAATCGGGCTGATTTGAAACCCGTCGTTGATATTGCTAAGGATGCAGGTATATGGATTCTTTCCGATGAAATATACCAAGGAGCTGAGATGGATGGCGAACTGACACCAACGCTTTTCGATCAGTATGAAAAAGTGCTTGTTACAAACAGTCTGTCAAAGGCCTATGGCCTCCCAGGCCTTCGCTTAGGCTGGGTTGCTACTTGCGATAAAGAACACGCTGAAGAATTATGGGCTTACTCGGATTATACAACCATCTGTCCAAGCAAGATTAGTGATTCATTGGCAACAATCGCATTACAGCCCGATAAAAGAGAATGGCTTCTAAAGCGGGCTACTCGAATTGTTCGTCAGAACTGGGGAACAATGCAGGATTGGTTTGATGCTCATAGTGACGTATTTGATTATGTTACGCCTGAGGCTGCAAGTATATGCTTCCCGAAGCACAATTTGCCACTTAGTTCACTTGAGCTGGTGGAGCGCCTACGCAAAGAGAAGGACTTACTGATTGTACCTGGCGAACATTTTGGTTTCCAGAAGTATTTGCGCATCGGTTTTGGTGGCGAGAGAGAAGTTCTAGAGAAGGGTCTCAACTTGTTTGATGAGATGATACAAGAGATTACCACATGAGGGATGAACATGGCCAACTCCAGGTTTCGACGGAAAATGGACATCACTGTTGAGGAGCATTTCAGCTCTATAGCCTCGAAACTTGTATCGTTGGTACATGCTTTAGAAGATGCTCTTGGTGAAGAACGAGCTCATGAAATTGTTTCTAACTGGGCGGAAAAACAAGCTGTTCAGGATATTAGGAGTATAGTCGAATCGCTAGAAGAACCCATTGAAAGCTTCGAAGATGTAAAGAAATTACTCCATCAATGGGTTAATGATATCAACGAGAACAATCTTGAAGAAGTTGAAATAACAGAAGAAGACAACACCAAATCGGTATGCATGGTTACTCAGTGCATACATGCCACTGTTTTCGAAAAACTTGATGCCACGAAAATTGGCTATTTGCTTCACTGTAAACAGGATTTTCCTGCGGCTTCTGCAATCCATCCTAATGTTGGTTTGAGACGCTCAAAGACTCTTATGGAACGCGATGATTGCTGTGATTTTGAGTACTACTGGAAAGAATAGACCGGCGGTCAATATTACTCTGATTTGAGATTTTCTTCCTCAACTTTCCTCCTAACCGGCAGTTTGTTACCTAAGAAAGCCCTAATCCGCCACCTGATAGATTTCGGAGCTGTTTCTATCCGCTTTTCAAGCAGATTTAGCTTCTTCTCAACGTTTTCTCTATTTCTCTTGTCCATCTCATAATTTGGTAGGAAGGATTTGCATTTCTCGATGGAAGCAAGGACATCTATGTATAGTCCCCAATCATTTGCACACAAGCTTGCAAGATATCTCAGATTGAGCATATTCTTTTCATCGCTTTCACCAACCTGGAGGTCCTTCAGCAGTGTGAAAATATCCCGATAGTCTTTCTCCGTCAGGTGGTAAATAATCAGCTTACCCAGAAGCAGATCGCTTACTGAAACTGTATACTCATTTGTTTCTAGTCGCTCCTTGAGATCTATTTCGTGTTCCATGCGAAGCTTGTCCAAAAATATGTCCACATGATTACCGATTTGCTTGTTCTCGAAGAGGAGGCGATTCCCTCCCGAGGCGAACGTTACCGTTCTTCTTTCCCGATACCCCATTGATTGTAGTATTTCGATGATTTTGCCTGAGTCCCGGCTGAGGCCTGCCAAATCAATATCGCCGTGTTCACGATCACAGAATTTCAGCTCATTACAGTGTGAACGGACACCAAGTCCACCAATCAGACGTAGAGTTGCCCCGGCATCTCGAGCTGCATCAATGATTTGCTTGGATTCGCTCATCCATTTGGGCGGCGGGGGGTCGGTCATTGGTGATGCACCATAAACCCTCCCGTTTTTCTGTATTTAGTCTTTGTACATGGTCCCAACTTCCAGCATGTCGTTTATTTGTGATTGTGATTACTAATAATCGCCATGAAGGGAATCAAAATAGAAGTTGAAGAGATAGAAGGCATCTGCCCTGTCTTCGAGGAGGGTGACAAAATCATCATTGAAGGTGCTTCACTCAATCTTGAGCAGACAGATGCATACTGTGTATGGGCCTCCTCCTCATGGATGCCTTATATCCTAGCAATTCGTTCTGGAGTGCCTGCTCATGAAATTGGTCTTTCTTATGAAACTGATACATACTACGTTCAGTGTCTAGATCCGGGTAAGCCATACACACCAGGCGGCACGGTTGTATTCAAGATAGAACGACTTTTGGACTAGATTGTTCCGAATACTATCCTAATGGTGGTGCTCCTCTGCATCATCCAATGAATATACGAAAAGTTGTGATGCCACAATACCTGGAAGCCCAGCTATCTTATCCGCCAATTGTTGTATATGATGTTTCTTTCCTTCGATACTGAGGACCTCAAAGCAGTATTTCTTTGTCAGATGTATGTGTACAGTTGAAAGCACATGTGCTTCTGCTGAGTGCTGAACCTCAATCAGTTTTGCCATCAGTCTGGGCTGATGTTCGTAAACAATATTCAGCGCAGCTGTTCTTCCTTCCTGTTCTTTTTCCCACTCCCATTGTGCTATGAACTGCCTCATTGCATCTCGAATTGCCTCCGATCTGCCTACGTAGTCTCTCTTTTCAACAATTTTATCGAATTCTTTCAGTAAGTCTTCGGGTACTGAAACCCCAAATCTCTGAATTGTCATGTTTCAGAATCACCTAATCCCTCTACTCTTGCCATGTTTCCATCACTAAATAACACGTTATGTTACTTAAGGCGTATTGTCGTAACAATACGATTCTGTTGAGTGAATATTTGTTTGATTCTGATTTTTTGTGGTTTCGTTAGGCCATACCTGAATAGATTCCAAGCAATCTATGCAACACACTGATTAACAATCGTGAAATTCATAAGGGTTCAGTGTTTATGATAATATCAAATTGATGTGGACGTGACTAATTTGCTATTGCGTGAACAGAATGTTTGCTTGAATGAAGGTGAAACAGCGCCCGATTTTTCGTTGCTTAATCAAAACGGTAAAGAAATTCAACTATCTGATTTTAGGGACGAGAAAAACGTTCTCCTTGTGCTTCATCCAGGTGAATTAAATGAAGCATGTAAGGATTACATAAGCTTCTACAAAACCCATCTCGAACAATTTGAGAACTTGGACACCCAAGTTTTAGCTATCAACATGGATTCAGTGGATGCCAACAAGGAGTGGGTCGAAGATATTGGTGAACTTGGTTTCCCCCTCCTATCTGATTATGTTCCCCTTGGTGATGTTACCCTGAAGTACGACTGCTTTGTCCCAGAGAAGGGTTACGGAAAACGTGTTGTGTTCCTAATCGACAAAGAGGGAGTCCTTAGGCACATTGAAGTGCTTTCAGGCGAGAAGGGTGCCTGTCCAGATATGAGCGCCCTGCTTGATACAATACGCAAGCTGGAGTGATATCCCCCCCACTTTACCCCCTCGCTTCTCTGTCGATACAGATTCATCATACTGCATCTCAGTATCTGCTATTCTCTTCGCTTGTTGATTTCATGGAATTGTTTGCTGATTACGAAGAATATTAGGCTAGTTAGTACTAGTGCCAGTACACTTGCTGAGGGGGGAATAGGGAATGACTGCACACCCATTCCAAGCCTAACCAGCACAAGCGTATGTGTCAGAGGAGAAATCATAGATAAAATCTGACCTGCAATTGGTAGGCTCTCAATAGGAATGAAGATACCGCTTATGAAGAGAAGAGGAATTCTGATGAAGTTCATCGGCATCATGATGTTGCCTACATTCTCAGTTGGTACGCTTGCAAACATGATGCCCATGGCGGCAAATGCTACGCATGACAGCAAAATACCCAAAGAGAAAAGGAGAATATCTGCAATTTGCAACGAAAAGAATAGAAATCCAATTGCTAAGGGTACAACCGAAACCATAAGGCCGAATGCAATGCCTGCCAAGGACTTGCCAACAATAACGGAAAGCAAGGACATGGGTGCTGAGAGATAGCGATCAAAGGTTTTCATACGCCGTTCAAGCGGGATAACTACCGGCCCTACCGTGGAAGATGCCCAGAAAACGGTTTGCGAGAATAGAACTGGTAGCATTTGTGCAATGCTGAGATTTCTTCCTACTGTGAATGTGAAAAACAAGGCGAATGGAAACATCACACCGAACATGAGGGTTGGTGGTGAAAGGTAGTAGACGCGAATATCCTTCCATCCTATCGCCCATGCTCGTGAAGCTTCTTTTCTAATACGATTTAGTAACCCATCTCTGTTTTCCATTAATCATCTCCTCCTTTTGGGTGGTCCTCTTCCATGACCTTTTCCTTTGCCTTCTTGTCTTTTCACAATTTTTTCTCCTGTAAGCTCAAGAAAGACATCCTCTAGTGTGGGGCTCAGGGTGTTGACGCTTATCAGTCTCAGATTCCGTTGCTCTGCAAACTTAAAAGCTTCAGAAAGAGTAGTTGAAGGTTGTGTCGTATACAACCGAATTTTATCACCACGTTTTTCGGCTTCTCTTACGCTGTTCAAATCACCCAAATCCTCAATGAGGTCAGGAATGCGATCTTCAAATACGACCTCTACTGAATGAACCCTATCCATTGCTTGCTTCAGCTTCTCAGGGGTGCCAATGGTTCCAATTCGGCCTTGATTGATGATGGCAATCTTTGTGCATAATTCATTGGCTTCTGCCATGTTGTGCGTGGTCAGGAAAATGGTCTTGCCCTGTTCATTTAGTTCCCTTATCAGCTCCCTGATTGTCCTCACACTCTGAACATCCAATGCTGTCGTTGGTTCATCCAAGAAAAGCACATTGGCATTATTGATGAGCGCCATTGCGATGGTGAGTCGCCGTCGCATGCCTCCCGAGAATTCACGCACATTCTCATCCTTAACCTGCTCCAATCCAAACATGTCAAGCAATTCGTTTGCCCTTTCTTCTCGCTCATTTCGCTGAAGGCCGTAAAGTTTGGCTGTGAAAATGAGGTTCTCCCATGCTGAAAGATCATTGTATACATTGCTGATATCAGTTACAACGCCCATCTGCTCCTTAGCACGAAAGGATTGTTTCTGTATATCGTACCCCATTATGCGTGCAGTTCCCTCCGTTGGGGTTGATATTCCTGTGAGCATGCGCGTTGTAGTTGTTTTGCCAGCTCCATTCGGACCTAAGAAACCAAATACAGCACCCTCCTCCACCTCGAAATTAATGTGATCAACAGCTGCAAAATCATCAAATCGTTTCGTGAGGTCTTCCACTTCAATTGCATGTGTCATAATTTCACCCTCGGGAGCCGTTTTGTTAATGAACAGGTAGTGCTTCTTCAATCTAGCGATGACGCGTTACTAAACATGTCGCAAGGTTGCAACGAAACTAGCTTCTTCCATGCAAAAATTATCTACCTGCAACATTTAAATTCAGAAACGTGTTGCATAATAGTAATCCGCGTGGGGAATACACATTTGCACGCTAGTATTCACGGCCAACATGGCCCAGTGCGCCTACTAAGAAATCATCATCATAGCCGCTTTCATTGACAAGCATTTTGTATTGATAGCGCGTGCTTATGGGAACCCGTTATCCTAGCACAAGGATAGACACGCTTGAACCAATATGGGTGGTTCCTATGAGAAAAATAGCAATTCCTATTTTACTATTTATGCTAGTGCTGTTGCCATGTGCAACTACACCTAGCTCTATGAAATCGATTGCCGAATCAAACCATTCTGCTCCGGGAAGAGTCTTATCTAGTTTGGATACTTTCTCCGAGAATTTTCTGAGTGGCGCTTTCCAAGATTCTGGCAATACAACAGCTGCTGGCTGGGGCTCCGGCTATGCCGGTTCGCCAAAGAATTGGTCCCTTTCTTGGGGTACTGACCTATATGAGACCGACTATCCAATCAAGTCCGTTGATGTTCAAGGCAGAAAAGCCTATGTGGGAATGTACCGTTCTGTCGCTACCGACTCATTTCAGATTCTCAACATTACTGATACAGACAATATAGCCACACTCGACACAAGACCCAGTGCGAGATACCTCCAAAGCGTTGAAATCTGGGGCGATGTAGCCTTTGTTGGAAAAGCTGAAGGGGAATCTTCGTGGATTGGAATCTACAATGTTAGTGACCCGCACAATATACCGGTTAACATGGCTTCCCTCGCGCCGAAAGGCAATGTTACGGACATGGAGATACAGGGTCATCATCTCTATGTTGCGAGCTATGGAGATGCTGATGCAGATGGTATGAGAATCTATGATGTAGAAGATCCAGCTAACCCCGTAGAAATCACGCCATATCAGACACTAGAAACATTAAGGGGTATCGATCTCCAAGGTGATGTTGCATACTTGGCTGAAGGCACTGGTGGCCTATGGCTTGTAAATATATCGAATCCAAGCAGTGCGACAACCATTGACTACCTCTCGTTTAGTGGAGCCAATTTGACTGATATTCTAGTTGACGGGAATCGAGGCTACTTGGCAGCTGGTGATGACGGAGTCTACATACTGGATACAAGCAATCCAAGCGATATCTCAGTACTCGGTCATTATGATACAGATGGATTCGTTGAAACCGTGGCAGTTCGAGGGAATTCGTTGTTTGTTGCTGACGGTGAGCAGGGAATCAGAATTCTTGATGTTTCAAACCCCGCAGAGCCAATTTTCGCTTTCTATTGGATTGGGTTCCATGCCTATGACGTGGAGATTTATGGAGAACACGTGATAATCGCTAGTTCCGATGGGGTACGAGTTCTGACGATTATGCATCAAACCGACTTCTTTGAACTTGGTACCTACAGCGGAAAGAAGGCTCTTGATATCCGAGTTCAGGGTGATATCGCATATGTTGTGGGTGGAGATGATGGGCTCTATACACTGGACATAAGTGATCCACTGAATCCTGTTCTTCTGGACAGTATTCTTGTTGGGGATACAAAGTACTATAGGAAACTCGACGTCCAGGGTCATTTGGCATATGTTGCTGACTATGGTAGTGGCGGCGGCCTAAGAGTATTCGATGTGCAGAATCCTTCCGAAATCGAGCATATAGGCAGAGGTGGGCTCCAACAGGCAACAGATGTTGATGTCAAAGGAGAGGTTGCCTATGTTGCTGATGGAACTCTTGGTGTCTATATAATAAACGTCAGTGATCCTTCCTCTCAATCCGAAATCAGTTCTATCAGTGGAATCGGCAATGTCACCACTCTCTGGGTGCAAGGTCCTCACCTCTATGTTGCTAGATACCGTGAGGACTATGGCGAAGCTTACTACACATATGATATCCGCGACATTGCAAATCCTGTTCTGTTGAATTCGCACGAGTTGTCAGCAGAAACCTACGAGATAATTGTAGATGGAGATATACTCTATGCTCTGGATGCAACAATTGTGATTTCCTATAATCTGACTCCGCCAAATGATGTTGATTACTTGGACGGATTGGCTTTCATGTCTGATTTCTGGGGCATCTGGGTTGACGGGCCTTATATAGCAGCCTCACGACCAGACCAGGGGCTGCATCTATTCGATGCTACGAATCCGAACTCCCTCGAACTCATCTCATCTCATGAGGACGTCGGTGTTAGAGGGCTTACTATGCATGGCGATAATGTCTACTGTGCGGCAGGCGACCACGTGTCGATTTATAGCATCTACCAGAGCCCGTCATCTAATGCTAAAATTGGCACTTTCACAGCCCAATCTTTGGAAGTAGATGACACTAATGCGACTCTAATCAGCGCGACCCTCACGGATGAGAGCTGGGTGCCTACAGATTGTGATCTCACCTACTGGTTAACTGCTGATGGAGGTGAAAACTGGGAAGAAGTTACTCCTGGCGTTGAACACGCCTTCACCAACACCGGCAATGACCTGAGATGGAAGGCTAATCTAACGACAGCCACACACCTGTATAGTGTCTACATCTACAGTCTGGATATTGACTATGTCTATAATGACGCTCCTGAGGCCTCCACGCTCACGGATCCTGGGGATACTGACGATGATGGCAATTTCACTGTTGAGTGGAGTGCAGCAGCTGATACAACGGGCACCATTGATCATTACGATTTGCAGATGGATAACGAAGAAACCTTCAGTTCTCTCCTGGATTCATGGTCTACTGGTTCCCTTAGTGTTGACCTGACCGATTTGGAAAACGGGACATACTACTTCCGGGTACGAGCGGTGGACAGCTTCGGTGTATCTGGACCTTGGAGCAATGTGGAGAATATCACGGTATCGATACCGAGTACCACCACTACAACTACTACAACCACGACTACCACCGAAACCACCACGGGAACAACTACAACCACGACACCGACAACCGGTACCGGGCCTTTCGGACTCCCCGAGACCATCTTTGGCATCGATACATGGATTATCTTAGCTGCAGCAGGCATCGTCGTAATCCTCTTACTGGTAGTGATAGTAAAACGTTGATAGTCTAGCATTTGAGGCGCCGTCAATCCGGCGCTTCCCCCTTTTCTTGAATCGCCGATCTACACGATTGCACTCTCTCCTAAGGCGAAATCTTCAATCATCCAAAAACGTAAAAAGAAGAGCGAGCCTCCAAGGCTAGACGACCATTGTCGGTTGACCATGCGGAGGTTGCCAAGCCCGGTTAACGGCGCTAGACTCAGACTCTAGGCCTTTCCAGCGTAATTCCGCTGCAAAGGGGAAAATCTCGTAGGAGTTCGCGAGTTCAAATCTCGCCCTCCGCACCATTTCTTACTCAAGAATAAGCAGGCTTTCGTAACTTTCGATTCCATCCATCTTCAGAAGGCTATTTTCTAGGAAGTCAGTGAGTGATTTCATGTTTCTTGCCCGCACTAAACAAAGCACATTCACAGAACCACTAGTTCGATATGTATCATGTACATTCTCGTGTTCCTCAAGTTCTGATAGAACTGAGTCTACTTTCTTTGGTGTCGCCTGAACAAGTATCATCATCTGGATATCAAAGCCCATTTTGCGATGGTCAACCGAAACGGTGTATTTCTTGATGATGCCTTCTTGTTCTAGCTTCAGCATCCTATTGCGAATCGAACTGGCACTAAGATTGATACCCTTCTTATCCGCCATATCTCTTAAAGAGCTACGCGCGTTGTTCTTGAGAATCTCGATGATTCTTTTGTCTGTAGAATCCAAATCGTGCATGAGACAGAACGGCACCTGCCTTGTAACTGATTGAGTACCGGTAGAACAGCATCTGATAAATGAATATCGACTGGATACCCTTTCACAGTACCTTCACACAGAAGAGCTATCTCTCTCCTTGGCAGGATAGTTTGATTGGTTTCAGTGTTAATCTCTACTAGTCAAAGGGCAGACTGCATGAAGTGTCAAACGCTGAGGATGGCCGGGTGATTCGGCACCATTTCAGCCCCAGAACTCCCCCTTCTAGAATGCTATTTGACTCTCTCGACAAATGTGTTTGATTAGCTCTTGACGCGCATGATGACTTTTGTACCCATGACATCCCAGTATTCGACTGTGCAGTTGGTCTCGATTTGAGATGACACCTCTTCATCATCTGGCCGGGACACTTCATAGGTTTCGTAGCTCTCAGTGTCCATTATGTTCAACCTTTCGCCTTGATCGGCAATTACTGTTGCCGTTCTTTTATCGATAATCGGTACTTCCGCCATCCGGTCTGCCGGCATAACCACATTTCGCTTCCTATTGTCAAAGAAACCAACGGCCATTATGTTTGCCTTTGCAGAACCATGTTTTCCTGGTTTTGATTTTTCAATACTTACAATCCTACATGGCTCATCATCAATCAGCATGTATGACCCTTCTTTCAAGCTCTTTACTTCAGTACGCTTTATTGACATCATAATTCACTCCTATGAAATCTTGCAGACCGTTTCTTATCTGGGTTGGACAACTGCATTCAAATAACTTTTGGCTTTGCAATATCATCGACTAACAATAAGAATAAAGAGGCGAGTATGCCATCGACCACGACGGGAAGGAGCGAAAGTGATAGAGCGAAATCCCCAGATAATGAGTGACCAACCGGCTGTGGGAATAGTTTGCAAACCTGGTCGCCCTGATACACGGAAAATAGCCGAACGAATTGCTGACTTCTTAATAACCCAAGATGTTGCCCTTCAAGTGGATGAGGGCTCATGTGTTGGCATACATTCTGTTGCGGAGGAGCGTGCAATATCCGAATTTGAAGCGGATTTCGTTATCACGATTGGCGGTGATGGTACCATCCTCTATACACTTTCTAAGCTGAAGGATCGCGAAACTCCTCTGTTCTGTGTGAATCGTGGAAATGTTGGTTTCTTAACAGAAAGCAGCACGACCACAGCTGTGAGTTCTTTGAAGAAAATACTGCATGATGATTGCGTCATAGACAAGAACATCAATCTAGTTTCTGGCGTTGGTGAACGGGAATTCGGGTATGCCCTGAACGAGGTCTATGTTGCTTCATCAGTACCAGGGAGACTACTCACTTTTCAGGTGTACGTAGACGGTGTCCGAATAGATTACGGACGAGCTGACGGGGCCATGCTATCTACGCCTGTGGGCTCAACAGCCTACGCACTTGCTGCAGGAGGCTCTATCGTAGCTCCTGATGTGGATGGCTTGATATTTGTTCCAGTCTGCCCTCCTCGTTTTGAACTGAAATCAATTGTTGTGCCTGATGATAGTAGGGTTGAGTTAGAACTGGTGAAACCCGGGGCCCATGGGCTTGCTATAATTGATGGCCAGAGAAGGTTGGATGTCAAACCTGGAGAAGCAGTATGGATTAAAAAGTCAGACGTGATTACCCGATTCATACGCATGTCCGATAACTACTATGATCGTCTCAATACTAGAATCGTACCACGTACGCTATAGCTCTCAGGTGGTCACTATGGAGGGGCTTTTTGTACTCGACACTGGGGCCCTACTGGGCAAATGGACCGAAGCACGACAAGATGCAGAGTTCCTCACAACTCATAGTGTAATTGAGGAGCTTCATAATCGGCCGAGTAGGACAAGAGCTCAAAGACTCATAGACATCAACAGATTATCTGTTCAGGACCCTCTGCCTAAGTATCTGAAGAAAGTACGAACAGCTTCTTCTAGAACTGGTGATCTCGATGTCTTATCAGATACGGACGTAGAGTTACTTGCGCTGGGAATCTGGAAAGATGACCAAGGATTTGATGTTACCATTGTATCAAGCGATTTTGCTCTTCTCAATACTGCGAAATCTATCGGTTTGTCTGTAGAAGAAATCGGAAAGAAGATGACCCATCAAATCAAATGGATGCTTCGCTGTCCTGCATGTGGACATCAGAATTCCTTGTCCGCATCACGACAATGCCCAGTGTGTGGTACGAAAATGAAGCGGATTCCAAGAGACAGAGAGCGGATATAGTATCTCATAGCGTAGTGAGGTTCTCTCTATGCTGTTAGCAATCTACTATACCTGCTGAAGAGCTTCTTAGAAATCACCTTCTTCTGATTTCGGTTTTTGAACACCTGTTGCAATGGAAGAAAACTCGATTAGCTTCCACTGGCCATGTTTGTTCTTCGCAAGCTGTGTTGGCGTGTCGAAATCCTTGCCTGCAGAATCGATGAAGATTTTCTTCTTTTTGTCAGCCAGATTCTGCCTTCTCACTACAGTCATCGTAAGACGATTCTCATCATATTCATAGTTGTTATCGGGTGAACCTCCAACATAGGACCTTGCGATGTTTGGATTTTTCTGAATTTGACCCAGCATGTATTTTGCTGACCTCCCCAATTTCAGGCCTGAGGGCGAGGAGGAGTCATCATAACACTCATTTTTACTGACAATCAAGCTCATCATCGCATCGGCTAGTTTGGGATTCTCTTCAGCTAGCAGCGCTGCATTTAGATAGTGTAAAATGGTTTGTTCTGGCTGTGCTGCGTTTTTCTCCCAAGAAGCCTTGAATTTCTCATAATTGCGGATTAGCGGCATGGTGAATTTATCTGACATTTGCAAAAACACCCACGCGTATTCTGCTTCAGTAGTAAAAAACCATTCGTTGCTCTTTCTACTTGCGCAATCTTATGTCTGCCCTGTATTACTCACTTTTCTATTCTTTTCTACCATGATTATCTCGACGTACTCGGGGCAGTAAATCATGAAAGATAGAGAGCGATTCTTGATAAGCCGAGATTTGGAAAACGTGAAGGCTCAGGTAAAGAAGGAATTGGATAACGTACGGGAACTCATGGCAAGCACCGAGTATCGTAATAGCCCTGTTGGATGGAATGCACCTTTCCAACTTCATCGATTACGCAGATCCCTTCGCATGAAGTACTTGGCAGCCAAGATTTTGGATTCAGCAGATGAAGCTCATGATTTGCGGGAATTGAAATGGGATCCACCAAGCGATGCTGCATTGCCGTAATCATTCACCAATAAGCATTATCTCAAGAGTTCTGTTTCTGGCCTTGTTGTCAAAATCAACAAAGGCTATTTGCTGCCAAGTCCCCAAAGTCAGCTTCTTGTTCACGAATGGTATAGTTAGCGATGGACCAACTGTCGAGGCTCTACAGTGGCTATGGCCATTACCATCATGCCATCGTAAATGATGTTTGTATTCTTCATCCTTGGGAGCAACCCGTTCCATTGTAGCAGGGAAGTCTTCCAGTAATCCCTCCTCGTACTCAATCGTTATGACAGAGCCGGTTGATCCCGGGCAGAAAACTGTGCATATCCCATTGTGAAGTTCGCTGGATTCTACCTTCTTGCTCACTGCATTTGTGATGTCAATCATATCACAGTGTCCTTCTGTCGAAAACGAGATTGTTTCATGCTGTGTTGGCAAGATATTCACCGAGATTGAATTCCGCAAAACAGGCCTAAAGAACTACGCGATTCTCCCATATTTCTTCACAGGTGTCCTGCGCCCCATCTTGTCACCCGGAAGACTATCTAACAATCGTCGTATTCGCTCAGATTTATCCATCAAATCGTCCTCATTCTCTTGAAATGCCAAGAGAGCAGTTGTGAAGTTCTTCTCTTTCAGTGCCTTCAACACAGGAATCAGAGCTGTAATCTCATCTTTATTTTCGGCTCGTGCAATTTCCTCCAATGCTTGTACTATATTTTCGATCTCCTGTTCCCTTTCGGGAAAATGAAGGAAAAGCCCCTCGAAGACACTAAAGAGATCCTCGAATGCGTCAGCCTTCTCACCGATGCGGTTGAAAGTTGAAGAAGATTCCTGCAATAATTGGATCCCTTGTTCAATTGTTTCCGAATTTCCGGAACGAAGTGCTTCTCTGCCCGCAGTCCTGTTCCAAATGGCGGTGAGCTCAGAAACGCCAAGCTCTTCATACATATTTGCTGCTTCTTTTGCTTTTTCACTGGCCTTCACATGGAATGAAGAGGCATCTTTCTCAGATTCAAGTCTATTTGAGCACTCAGCAGCCTTACTGAAATACTCCGAAGCTTCACCAGGTTGACCCGCTTCAGATGCTGTCTCAGCAAGCTCGACATAGATTCCAAGTGCTTGAGATAGCGTTTCCTTAGCTTTCTCTTCTTGGCTGGCTTCTCGCATTACCTTGGCGGCTTCCTCGAATGATGTGGCTTGTCTTTCCTTCCTACCTCTTTCCTTCTCTATCTGAGCCCTTTTGAGATAGAAATCAATGACTTCCGCGTAGATTTCATTGGCCTTCTCTTCCTGCCCCCATTCCCTTAAGCACATAGCTCTATAGCGACGATATTTGTTCTCAGTTTCGTCGTCCTCTTCGAGGGCTGCGGCATCAGCAAGTTCACCGAATAGGTTACCCGCACGCTTGTATGCCCACCTTGCTTTCATAACTCGTCCAGCTTTCCGAAAGAGCTCACCTGCTCTAACCAAAAGAGGTGCTACAACATTAGGGGCGCCAGTCATTTTTGTATATGCTTCTGCAGCTTTTGTTGCTGCCTTTTTCTGACCACTTGAAAGCCTTTCAAATCCATATGCTTCTTGAGCTGCATCATAGATATTGCCTGCTTTTTCAAATAGCTCTGCCTTTTCATATTTCCTTCCAGCTTTCATCATCAGCGGAATAGCCTCAGCAGCCTCATCTTCACTTTGCATGATTTGGGCAGCTTCTGCCAGAGCATTTCCTGCTGCAAGATAATCTCCCTTGTCTTCTGAGATATCTGCCCATCGGGACGCCAATCGAATTGCCCTCTCATGAATTCTATGCCCCAGCTCTTCATCATCTACAGTGTAATAGAGACGACCCACTTTCTTGAGAAGTTCAACTGCTTCATCAAACTCATTTTTGTCTTCATGAATATCTGCAAGATTTTCTAAGGCGTCGGCTGCTCTTATGGTAAGTCTATCCTTCACCTTGGCGTCAGCCGCGAAATCCTTACTTCGAAAATAGAAATCGGCGGCTTTCTGGTATTCCTCTAGTTTCTCAGCAATCATCCCACCATTCTCATTCAATGCTACAATTGCGTCGTGTATTTCAGGATCAGAATCTTGCCGAATGAATGCTAGTGTCGCCTTTTCTAAAAGGTTGAAACAAGCCTGCTTTTCGCCCTCCTCACTATAGAGGTTACTAGCTTCGATATAAAGATTCTTTGCCCACTGTGGTTTCATGCTTGATACAAGCTGGTTGGCCGCTTTTTCAAGCAATTCGGCTGCATGTATCGCCTTTCCATTCCGAATTGCTTCTCTTGCTGCCTTCACTGTTTCTTCGCCTGATTTCATGAATCCACTCTCTCGTGAGGTGAATGCAACTTCCTTGCTGCGTTAGTTCAAGCAGTTCTCATAATACTTGTTATAGTGTGTTCTAGAGAAGATTCATATTGTATCACTACAACATCTTGATTGGTGTTGAGTTGGCCTTGCAAAAGATCAACGTGGGGTTGGTTGGCGTAGGCAATATTGGCAATATTCATCTGATGTGCCTAGCAGCCCTGAAAGATTCGCGACTTCTTGACTTGGATGTTACAGCACTCTGCGATATTGATGAAGAGACCTTAGATAGAGCTGCTACTCTCTATGATGTATCAAACACCTACGTGAATTATGATGATTTGGTCTCTGATGATGATGTAGATGTGGTCTATGTCTGTACACCCACAAATCGCCACCGTGATATCGTCAAAGCGGTCGCGGAACAGGAAAAAGATGTGTTCTGTGAGAAACCATTAGCCCATAGCGCCCCCCAGGCCAGGGATTTGTTGGGTCATGTCAATGGTCACAATATCAGAAACGGTGTTGGTTTGGTCTTAAGATACGATCAGCTACTTCTCTATGCAAAACAGCTTATTGAAGATGAGAATCTCGGAAAGCCCATGTTGGCTCATATTCGTGATGACCAACGCTTTCCAATCAATTACATCTACTACAGCCAGTGGAGAGGAGATAAATCAATAGCCGGCGGTGGAACACTGATTGAGCACAGTATCCATGATTTGGATTTGTTGCTGTGGCTGATGGGCGATGTTCAGGATGTTTTTGCTCGTGTGAACTTCTTCTCTGAAAGGGAAGTTGAGGATCATGCATCGGTAACTCTGACGCATACTAACGGTGCAGTAAGCACCTTGGATTCTCTCTGGCACTGGGTAGACCGTCCTAATGAGCGTTTCATAGAACTCTTCTTCCAAGAAGGTTACATTGCTATTCATCTTGGCTCGGGGGAACGCTTTCTGAAGTATCACGTGAAGGATGAAGGTCCGACTAGAGTCTCTGTGGAGGAGGCTAACAGTGTCCTTCTAGATGAGCTAGAATTAAAATCAGAAGATCTAAACAACGATCAGATTCAAGCAATAACTACTGTTGGCCCCGAGAGATATTCGGCTCTCAGCTATGCATTTCTCAAGTCTGTGCAGGAGAATGGTGATGCAGACCCTTCGTTTATTGATGCCATCAAAGCACATCGCCTCGTTGATGCCGCCTACAAATCAGCGGATAGTGACCGCTTGATTACGCTCTAGCACAATGGCAAATTGGAAATATTTAGTAATCTGAGCACTATGCGGATGCTAGTGACCACCCATGGATGAAATAACGATTGACCAAGTCAACCCATCAAAGTATGATGCTATTATCGCTGGTGGCGGGGCAGGTGGTCTCCTGACAGCACTCTCATTGACATCGGAAGACATGAATGTACTTGTTATCGAGAAGCAATCTCACCTAGGTGGAGTTTGGCACGGATATCATGTTGAAGGTTATCGTGTGGACAATGGTCTTCATGTGATTACTCGTGTCAAGAGAGGCGCTTTTACAGAGTTTCTCAGAGAGCATCTTGATCCGCCGCCCGAGTTTGTATTGCATGACGGATGGTTTTTCCGGGTCCATGACAAGGTTGGAGCAATACCAACCAGTGTTGGTGAAACCCTACGGTGGCCCTTGACCCCCCTTCGCGGCCGTCTGACTCTGGCCAGAATAGGTGCAAAAATCAAGACAATGACCCTTGAGGAAATGAAGGAATACAAGGATATCTCGTTCCAGGAATTCATGGAGAAGCATAATGCTGACAATCAGGTGATACTGGATGTCATGGAGAGTGCAATCTACATGGCAGCTGGTGTTCCGGTTGAAGAGGCATCTGCCTATGAAGCTCTTAGAACATTGAAGGATACAGACAAAGAAACCACGAAACTTGAATCGCTGAAGAAACTCCTTTTTGGCTCGGACGAATATGACGAAGGATATGTTATTGGAGGAATGCTTGGCATTCGTCAGCGGGTTAAAGACAATATCAACGGCAGTTATGTGCTTGATACCCCTGTAGAGCGGATTCGTGTTCAAGATGGAAGGGTAAGAGGCATTATTGCAGGGGGTAGGGAAATCGATCACGAACGAATTGTGAGTAATATTCCCTTGTGGTCTATGCCGGATGTAGTAGAAACTAATGATGAAAAAACACAGAGCTTCTTCCAGCAGTGGAGCGATTTCAGAGTAACCAAGGGAATGACACTATGGCTGGGTCTTGACGAAGTAGTGATTGGGGATCGCAAATCTCGGGTTGTTGTTCATCCGCGGCCAGCGACATGGATTGTTTCGATATCCAGTTTCGACCCTTCGTGTGCCCCAGAAGGGAAAGAGCTCCTTGGATTGGCTACCATTGTGATTGATGATTCCCCCGAGGAACTGGTTGAAAGGGTGAAAACAGACATTCTCGCTGAGTATTTCCCAGATGTTCTGGATCACATAGAAATGGAACATATGCAATCTTCATATGCAACACGTGCAGCCCTTATTCCTGGACAGACCGATTTGGATCGACCTGGCCCCAGAACACCCGTCGAAGGGCTCTATATTGTAGGCACGGACACGGCTGGAAGTGGTGTTGGTCTCCAACAGGCGGCACGTTCAGCCCGTGGTGTTACCGAAGCATTGCTTGAAGACATTTGACATTGTTTCGCAGCTACCTTTCGTTCTCCTCTAACCATGTGTCTTCTTCCGTAATAGAAGGTCTCCGTCTGGCAGCTATGAGCCCAATTATGGTGACGAAAGGCAATGGAAAGCTGAGATGAAGATGGTGGCCACCCCAGAGGACAAATACGAAGAATGAATAAACACAAGTAGGGACCAATCTTGGTAATATGGTTAGAACACCAAGAATCTTGATGTTTCTATAGGTCACCTTCCTATCGTAGTATGCAGTAATTGCCAGTATGAAGATGAAATACAAGATTGTATCATAAATATGTCCGAACAGGACGTATGGACGAATAGGTTGTTCCAGAAGTGTAATGCCCCAGGTTGCAATTGTATATGTGTAAGCAATCAAGGAATAGCTCAATTCAGAGTAGATTGATTGACCCCTAATTTCAAACATGTATGGTAAAGAAAGGAGTGCAGCTAGGAGAATAACCGGCAAAGTTGACTTTAGAAAACTATGTCTTTCCCCCATCATGGCAATTCCCGCCTTTTTAGTCTCAATGCACCATATTATTGCCAAGAAACATTCTACGCTTCCTATGCATTTGAAACTATCTCGTGTCCTTAATACAATCAATTCATACGTCGTATGTATCAAGGCCAAAAAGCAATCTTTCATTACGAGCCCAGATTGATTTGCTTTGTTGGAATATGGCCAGAACTGGTTTTGGCCTTTAGCAGGCTTCTCGCTCCGCACAGGGGGTAAAGAAGCTTTGCTCGAAGATTTTTAACATGTGTCACAGCGAAAAGGTTTTACTATACCCTTGGCCCCCTCATCATGACTCCTTTGGGGATTCAAAAATGATTGAAGTCAGGTGGCATGGTCGAGGCGGCCAAGGTGGCGTTACTTCAGCAGAGCTCCTTGCCAAAGCAGCTTACAAAGACGGGTACAAGGGTGTGATGGCGTTTCCGCACTTCGGCGCAGAACGCAGAGGCGCTCCTGTACGGGCTTTCACACGGATTTCAGACGAACCGATTAACGTCCGAAGCCAAGTATACGAGCCTGATATAGTTACGGTGCTTGACCCGACAATAATCGATTTGGTAGAAGTAAGTGAAGGCTTGAAGAAAGACGGAAAAGTCATAGTCAACACTCAGAAAGAACCCGACGAACTCGGAATTAAGCGTGGAAGAATTTACACTTTTGACGGAACAGGTATTGCTCTGAAATTGGGGTTGTTGGTGTCTGGACTCCCTGTTGTTAACACTCCTGCACTTGGTGCATTCTCAAAAGCCACTGGGTTGGTCAAACTTGAGACCATACAGGAAGTAATCAAGGAGAATTGGCCCGGCAAAGTAGGAAAGCGTAACGCCGAAGGAGCAGCACTGGCCTACGAAGATTGCAGTGAATAATCTCAAATGTCACAATCTCACAGTATGGCTTAGTGGGGGCGCTAGGATACTATCTCTAGCAACCCATGCTCAGGTGTATGCTTGAACTTGCCTTGCTCACGTGTGGAGACGATTTGCAATGAGCTGATTAAGCGTAAATCCTATCGAAGCCTGGGTGTTCAACACCTGGCTGTTTTCTGCGCATACCTTCTACCTGTTCAGCCATCTCCCTCATTTTCTTCCGGATATTTTCAGCGCTCTCTTTTAGGTCCGTTGTATCGATATCTATGTCATAATGTCTGTTAAGGGTCTCTAGGAGCAAAGCCGCGCCTTCAGGATCTGGCACAACGGCGATAGCTGGAGTTAGAAATGCGAACCCAACCATTGGTCTGCAAAGCGTTTCTGATAAGATGGAGCCTGCAATGCCTGTTATAATGCCTTTTTGGAGCATTTCGACGTTATCATCGGCTTCAAGTTCTTGAAGCTTCTCTTCTTCAGTTGCATACAATACTTTCCGCTTCGATGGGATTCCCTGCACAGGAATGCCATCCAGTATTACGGCTTCCCTTACTCCGACGCTCGCAGCCCAATCCAAAATTGCACTGCTGACTTCATACATCCCTTCCTCGGCAACTGGGAGCTCCGTTGTTAATACAAGTAGATTCTCATTCTTGCTTGCGTATACTCTGAATGGGTGTCTCAGTCTACCATCAAGAAATACGGCTGCTGATGGAAGGTGTCTAGAACGAAGATGGGCAACTTCTTGCATTTCTAGTTGATCCATTATGGTATTTGCAGCTATAGTCCCAACGACTCCTGCTGATGGAAAACCACATACCAGGAGTGGTTCTTCCATATCGAGTTCTTCAGTCTGTACCATTTTTGCACTGGGTGCGCCTAGGGCCTTGGCTTCACATTCCTCACTCATCTTCGCGAACCTCTTTGAACATATGTATGCTCAGCAATATTAACATTGAGTCTGTGCCAAGCAAACATTGAACGAAGACTATTTTTCTATACATCTCTATAATGTTGCCACTCGAAATCGGTCACACTACGGTTCACGTAATTCAGCCACTCATTCCTCTTCAGGGCAATGAATTCTTCAGCAATTTCATCGCCAATTGCCTGCGTAATAACTTCATCCTCTTCCAGATGACCAAGTGCGGATCCCAGCGTCGAAGGTAGAGAACCGATACCCATTTTCTCTCGCTCTGTGTCAGACATTCTGAATACGTCTTTTGATACGGGTGTGGGTGCTTCCAGTTCCTTTTCTATACCGTCTATACCCGCAGCAATGAGCGCTGAGAACAGGAGATACGGATTCGTGGAGGGATCTGGAGATCTGAATTCTATGGCAGCATCATTCTTGTCTCTGAAGAGTGGAATTCTGATTAATGCTGTACGATTTCTGTCGCCCCATGAGATATACACGGGTGCTTCTTGATGTGGTACAAGTCGCTTGTACGAATTCACAGTTGGATTTGCAATCGCAGTTATTGCTGGGGCATGCTCAAGTAGACCTGCGACAAACATCTTGGCTGTTTCTGAAAGATTCCCTGAATCATCCGATCCAAATAGATTGTCTCCGCCTTCCCACAGCTGAAGGTGACAATGTAATCCATTTCCTGCCTCCCCTTCAAATGGTTTTGGCATGAAAGTCACATCGATTCCCTGTTCTAGTGCCACAGCCCTGGTGAGATTCTTGAAGAGAAGCAGTGTATCCGCCATATGTCTTGCATCGCTGTAGTTGATTTCAATCTCTTGTTGAGCAGAACCAACTTCGTGATGAATGACGCGTAAGTCCATGCCCACGAATCTCAGCGCATTAGAAAGACCAAGAAGATACGATTGAGTTGGGCTTTTTGGATAGATATCGGCATATTGTCCTTCGTCAAAAGGTCGTCCTTCTGGCGTCAATGCGTAGAACTCAGGCTCGGTCTTGACCATGAGTTGCATATTATCCTTCAAACGATTCTCGCAAACTTGATGAAGCCGACCGCGGGTATCTTTAGGGTAGTATTTCTCTTCTTTGCCCTGACCCATTTTTTCTCTGACAAAACACATTACTGCTGCGGTACGAGCATCGGAATAGGGTAGTTCTACAGCTGTAGCAGGCTCTGGCTGCAGGCGTAGATCAGAGGATTCTACCCTTGAAAGCCCTGCAATGGAACTGCCATCTACACTAGTGCCCTTTTCCATTATTGGATCGTTCAGGAGTTCTTCAACAGATTTTGCTGGTTCACAAGGTACAGTCATACCCTTGAGCTGTCCATATATGTCAGCTAAGCGGAACTCTACGTATTCAATCCTATCCTGCAAAGTGGTACGCTCCCAGTTGTGTGCTTTGTCGGACTGATGGTTGATATAAAACTGTCTTTCACCAAATCTCGTTGTACCACTTCTCAGCTTCGTCACCCAGTTCTAGGCGAACTGCTCCACTGACAACGCTTGGTTTATCATCTTCCGTAACTTCGAAGTTCATACCACTGATTCTAAGGGCATCCTTCTCAAGATGTGCATTGTTTATGTTTCTGGCATGCAGTCTTACCCTTCGCTTATCGCCTTCCAAAACGAGCATCAGATCCTCGTATGAGGCATCGCATTTCATTTTGAAGCTGGAATCGCTGAAGTCTCCCTGATGTGTGACAAGATTCTCCAGCTTGACCTTGATATTGGAAGCTTTCATTCAAAACCCCTTACATTCCTTCATTGCTAGACGACCTTATGAATTTCGCCTTCAGTGCTGTAACAAGCTCGCTCAAAAGAAAGATTAGGAATCTTTCATGAATAAGGATGAATGCAATGATTGACGGCCTTCATATTGGAACAAGTGGTTGGTCCTACAAAGATGACTGGAAGGGTATATTCTATCATTCAGGCTCTGCGCTATTAAGGCAGTATCTTTCCTATTTTGATACTGCAGAAATCAACTCTACATTCTATGCTCTTCCCAAGCCTTCATTCATTCGATACCTTGCAGACGCAATCCCGGAGAGCAAGTTTTTCACTGCTAAACTGCCCAGGGATGTAACACACGATCATCGATTGCGGCTCAATGGTGCGGCTGGTGAAGTTCTGCAACGTTTCTTCAAATTGATGAAACCATTAGGCAACAAGCTGCAGGCATTGCTCATTCAGCTGCCCCCTTGGAAGAAGTCCTCAATGGGCAATTTGGAAGCCTTCTTGTCCGCACTAGATGAATCCTACCGGTATGCCATAGAATTCCGGCACAGAAGCTGGTTAGAAAAGAAGACTTGGTCATTGCTGGAAGACTACAATATCGCGAATGTTGTAGTAGATGAACCAAAACTACCAATCGATCTTCGTACTACCACAGACTTCACGTATATTCGATGGCATGGTCATGGCCAGAATCCTTGGTACGATTATCTCTATTCGGTTGAGGAGCTGAAGGATTGGGTTCCTAGACTTCATAATCTCCAAGAAAAAGTGGATTCCGTTTTAGGTTATTTCAACAACCATTTCGCAGGCAATGCCCCTCTGAATGCTTTTCAGATGCTGAGAATCTTGGGAAGAATCACTGAACGTCAAGAAATGAAACTGGAAAGAATGCTTCAATATACTTCAGTAGAACAGACATCAATTGACGAGTTCTGAGCCTGTTTTCAGTACAATGAAAAGTATAATAGGCAAGTCATCAGTGCCATGACAAATCAGGAGATTTAGACAATGAGTTTTGATGATAGTACTAGGCCAGTTGTGAAATCCCCGGATTCAAAATCTCTGAGAACAGGTCGGGGATTCAGCCGAAAGGAGATTTCCGAAGCAGGGCTTACTGTTCATCAAGCCCGCACCATAGGTCTCGTTGTTGATTTAAGGCGTCGCACTCAATACTCTGAGAATGTGGAAAAAATAAAACAATACATAGAAGGATAAAATTAAGGTCATTCAAGCCGCTTTGAATTTGCATTTCGGCGGTGATAAGGCTGGAACTTGATTCTTTACTGTACACGCTCTCTCAATCGTTCGATTTTGGTCGTCCAGTTGTATTGCCCGACTTCTTTGTGGATCACTATGTAGTTTATCCATCATACGATAGATTCGTAGATGGCTTGAACCGCTTAGCAGCTCAAGGTGGGGGGAATCTCATGGGTACCGATCAGTTCATCCGACGGGGAGGAAATGCGGTTAATACTGCTTCTGCATTATTGGCACTTGGTGTTCCACCTTGTCTTATTGTGAAAACAAGTGAGTGGGGAAAGGCACTCATGAAAACTCTTGTTCATCCAGACCTTAAATTAGATCATGTTCATACAGACGGCTCGCTTTCACACACGGTATCAATAGAAACAACCTATGACAAACGAGATGTCAATCTAATGGTAAGCGATAGTGGGGCAGCAGCTAATTTTCAATTTAGTGACTTGACGAAGAGTGATTTTGAGTGTATCTACGCGAGCCCCCTTGTGGCGCTCCTCTGTCTGAACCACAATCGGAATGCACCTGTTCTTGCTGAAGACCTCTATAGTGCCATTCGCGAACATTCGGATGCACTTACTTTCATGGATATGGGAGATCCCTCTAGCAATCCATCCATTGTTGAACCCCTTGTCAAACGCGTATTACTGAAGGGACTCGTAGATATTCTGAGCGCAAATGAGAATGAAATCTGTTATTTTGCGAACAATCTTCCTTCGAATGATGTTGACTGGCTGAAAGCTAGACACGATCCAAACAAATGGCTGAAGGCTGCTGAATTGGTGGCTTCTAGATGTGCTATTCGGGTTGATTTGCACACCCCTTTCTACAGCGCTTCGGTCACATCCGATTCGGTCACTAGTGTGCCAGCCTTTGAGGTGGAAAGCCGAGTTGTTTGTGGGGCGGGAGATGCTTGGAATGCAGGATCCATTCTTGGAACTCTGTTAGGTCTTGATGCGAAACAGCGGTTGTTGTTGGCAAATTCAGTTGCAGCTCTTTATGTGAACTCATCCACTACTGAACATCCTTTGCTTCAGGATGTCATTTCCTTTCTTGAGAATCCTCCACCTATGCAAGAGCCAATCAGAAAAGCTACTTAAACAAAGAACCGGAATATAGTCAATAGTAGTCTATTCTTCCGGATGGAAGTGGAACGACTTTGGATTTGGATCACGTCTTTGGGAAGCTGCGATTCGATGAATCGGTCAGTGCATATTCGCTATTTACCAATGATGGTGAGCCATTCCTGTCATTCTCGATGCCCGAGACCATACTCCCGCAGCTCAAGGGAACTATGAAGGCCCATTCATCATCATTAAGAATGGTGAATGTTCTAACAAGCGCTGGTACGGTTGTTCTTTCGAGAGTTGACCCAAATTGGGTGCTTGGCGTTCTATTTGTGCCCGAAAATCCCCTCGGTGCATCGCTTCAAAGCACAAGGGATGTAGTTGAGGATTTACAAGAAACCGATCTTCCGGATCCACCTCAACCTTCTGTAGATTCTACCGAGAAAACCTCGGAGCCGGTGGGTGAAGTCTCGGAATCCGAGGAACCTCAGGATATTACGGTTCGGCACGGCTGTATTGTTCACAAAGGTGAGCAATATGGTCAAGCTACCATGAGCGATTCTGAACTACGAAAAGCCATGACTGACCATTTCGGCAATTTAGCCTTGGATGTTCTTCTCATGGTAGATGAGAAACGGACCATATTCCAGATAGCTGAATTGCTCGACAAGCAAGTTGACAGGATTATTCCTTTAGTTGAATGGCTTGTGCCAAGACAGGTCGTCTGGGTACAATGTCCATCAGAACAGGAGACGGGAGCTAGAGAAATTGTAGAATGCCCTGTTTTCAGCGGCGATTTCGGAAAAGCAAAGCGGGAACATCGAGAGGTTCTTGAGCTTTGTGATGGCAATCATACAGTTCAGGAAATCGCTGAAGAATTGAACCTGCAGTACTTCCAGGCTTTGCAGGCTATCGTTCCTTATCGTGGCAAGAGCGTGAAGTTCGTCCGTACGAATAGAATACAACAGAAATGAATGAGGTTGATATTATGGGGTTGAAAGGAAGACTGGCTTGGGCCTTGAAAATTGATAAAGTTGCTAAACCACTGTTCCAATCGGTGTATAGAGAATTGATGAATCATCTAATTCAACAATCCGAAAATGTGGATGTAATCAATCACCAATTGAAGGAAATTGGTTTTCGTGTAGGTGAACATTTGCTCATGGACTACGCGGAGAAAATACGTGAGCATGCAGGGGAATTTCATGAATTCGCATCGACGCTTAATCTAGCCTACAAGGTTAATTCAGGCCACGATTTCTCCGATATCTGGATTAGCGATGACAAGAATACGATTAAATTTACGGACAACAATTGCCCAATCTGTGAAGATGTTGAAATAACTGATATGCCTGGCTTGGAATACTGCAACCTCGTGAGTGGGGTATTTCAGGCAGTACTTGATCTACGCGGGTTCAAGGGTGAATCATATCAAGAGTCTTGTCAGGCTGTGGGCGATGAAACATGTATTTGGACAATCAAATCCATTTAATAAATGGAATTGTCCTTGGTGGATGATTTTCGGTTCTCTTTCATTTTACAAATAAGGCCGTATAGAATAACCCTAAATGTGTAGGTGTTGGAAGAATCTCTGTAAGCACGGAGGACCTAAATTTTGGGACAGAAACTTGGCATCATCATTGGTCTTGTAACAGCTTATGCAATTGTGTTTGCTATTCTTGCTTTCGGCACCTTCGTACCAGAAGATGTCATCGATTCAGTAGTAGTCACAGATTTCTTGACACGAAATGACCTTGAGCTAAAAATTGCCATTACAAGCACCGTTCTTTTTCCAAGTGCTTTAGGCTCAACCAGCTTGGGCTCTTATCTTGGTTTCGGAGCTCAAGGTGCCAGTGTTCTCATGTTTCTGGCATGGGGTACTGCAGGATTGGTGGCTGGTCTTGTAGCACGCGGGATTCCAGATGCGGTTATGGCATCAATTTTCGCTGTTGTTGTAGGAGCTGTTCTGAATTGGTTGCTTGTTTTCTTCATATCTCCAGGTGTTGATTTTGCCGCCATCTTTGGTACAGCTTCTCTAATCATTCTTCAGATCCTCTTAGAAGCAACAATCTACCCGATAATTGGAGCAACTATTGGCGGTGTCTTGGGAGGAGCAATCACTCGAAAACGTTAGGAATGGATTTCTTCTTGTTTTGGTATATCAGTATCTGAACCATGGAGAACTCGTCCACATTCTGCACACAACATAGGTTTCGATTTGTAGATGGCTCCACACTCGCATACAGTACGGATTTGCTTAGGCGGCTCAGGTTCTTCTTCAGTTACCAATCTTCCCTTGATATGGACTACAAGTGCAGCAGTTGGAACTGACAGAATTGCCGTGGGCATAGCTTGAATGAACTGAGATAAAAGAAACGAATTTCGTTCAAGCATGTCACCAAACCACATTGACGGATTCTGCAAAAATACCGATAAAACTGACAGCACCCCGATAATCCCCCCTATCCACAAAGCGGTCCTGATAGTATTGCCTTCTGATACAGAAAAAATGCCTGCTATGATTCCAGCGATTAACCAGATGGAAATGTAGGTTATGATTACATTCGAATTCAGGATAACCGATATCGCTGAATTGAGTGTAGCTCCTCCAGCAATAAGAAACCCGATTGTATCAAATGGTGACGGATATGCGGGAACACTTACTTGCATGAGTGCGACTGCCAAATACGATCCTAGCACAACTGAGGTGATCGCCCCCATTAGGTTTCTCATTCTGTGATATCCACCTTCTCTGGTACTACCCGAGTGATTATTGCCCCCTCTTAATCTTTTGTCAGTATGACATTACCGTTTTACTGATGTTGATATCCGGTATATCACCTTTACATTGATTAGGACCGATTGAAACTGTTATCATGGCGAGGACTTGACCGCAATGCTTTTCAGATTGCCGCCGATGCATTGCAATGCAGATCCGGGTTGATGTCTGTCCTACTGCCCCCGAAGAGGTGCACATAAAATGGCTAGTGATTTAGAGCGAGCTCTATCCAAGCTTAGATTCGACGAACAGGTGCTTGGCTATTCCTTAATGACGAAGGTTGGCAGACCATTTGTTAGCTTCTCATTTCCTGATGAGCTTTTCCCACGAGTAAAGGACAGTATCGCTCTCTACGAGTCTGATTTGCGTCTCATGACTATTGATACCGAACGAGGGCTTGTCGTATTATCCCCGGTTGATAGCAACTGGATTCTTACAGTTCTCTATGAACCGGAACTGCAGCTTGGACTTGCAATAGCTAAAACAAAGAATGTGCTTCGGTTACTAGAAGGCATTGAGCTCCCCCCTCCACCTGATGAATTTGAGGAGTCCGCGGAATCTAATTTGGAGGTTTTGGAGAGTATTGCAATACAGGCAGCTTCCACGGAAACAGAACCAGCCCCGTCCGAAGCTCAACCTCAACCAGCTCCTCAGGCAGAACCTGTAGAAAAAGAACTCGAAGAAGAAGCTGAACCAGAACCTGAGCCAGAAGAGGAGCTAAAACCAGGAGATTTCAATGTTAAGCCAGATACTATACCAGAGCGTCACGATAAATACTCTCATGCATTGTCTCTAGACTCGGACTTGTACAAAGAGATGAAAGAGAAGTATCGTAATTTCGGTTTTGATGTCTTGATGCTTGTTGATGATAGAACCAGTGTCGAGGATATCGCTGATGCTATGCTACAACCCCATGAACGAATCATGGAATTGTTGCGTTGGGCTGCCGCAAAGCGGATTGTTGATTTGCCTCGCGCAGAGAGAGCTGAAGGGGGCGAACGCACAATGGGTCGGTTTGTCAAGTGTCCCCATTACAAAGGCAAGGAATCGAAAGTTGATACAGAAGATCGGAACATAATTAGTCTCTGTGATGGGAATCATACACCAGAACAGATTGCTGAGGCAACTGAAGAGCCTCTCAGCAAGGTTATTCGAGTAATTGCTAAATACCGGAAAGAAGGTCTTGTCATGATTGGCAAGACTCTGTAATTTACAATTAGGTTTGAGGTAATCCCAAAATGGTTAGAGTCAGAAATCCCTTACTGGTAACTTTGTACTCTCGAATCGTTGACAAGGTCTTGGCCACGACCGACAGTATTGAAGAAGCTAATGATGAACTCCGAGAAGTAGGCCGAAGCATCTCAACCAATTTATATCTAAATACCGAAGTCGCTCAGAATACAAAAGAGACTATCCAGACTAGGGAAGACGTGTCAAAGTTAGTAGAGGTAGTTTTCAGAGAGCTTTATGATAGAAGGCCCGATGAGATTGATATGGATACCGCCCGCGGAAGCGTACGAATCACGGACGAAGAATGTGTATGGTGTCAGGATGTTCATCTTGAAGGGATGAGGGGATTTGGGTACGGTGAGATTTTCAGCGGTATTCTGGAGGCAATCTTGGAGCTCAAGGGCGTCGATGCCAAAGTCTTCCAAGAGATGTCTCGAGCAACGGGCTCTGATCGCTGTACATGGAATGTGCGTCTCGTCTGGTGATGTCTTAAGTGTGGTAATCACAATAAAGCACATATGAGATGGCAGTATCACTTAGTAAGGAGTGCTCCCGATGTCAGATGAAGTCATTGAATGGTGGAAAGGTCGACTTGATTCTAATGAACTCATGAAGGCCTTCTTCGCGAAAACTTGGACAAAGCTCGGTGCGAGAATTGAGGTTCTATTCCCTGATCGCGTCAGGGACCTTTACTATAGCGCTGGAAGGCTAGCAGGCTTGGAGGCACAAAGGGAGTATTTCAAAATAGGAGAACAAACCCCTCCTGGTGATTTCAAAGGTATAATTGAATTCATCAAAATGGCCTTAGAACGTCTCATAGTGCCTTTTGGAGAGATTGAGATAGCTAAACTCTACAAGCTATTTCTCGATGAAGAAGCTATAATCGAAATCAAGGAAAACCCATACGCTTCTGGTATGGATTCAGAGGAACCAGCTTGTTATTACTTACGAGGTTTCATTGAATCAATTATGGAATACCTTACGGACTACAATCGAATAGAGTATGAGACACTGGAGATTGAAGAAGAAATGTGTATGGCAATGGGTGATGAAGCCTGCACTTTCCATATTAAGATGAGCTATCCTCCACGAGGATAGGCCTCCATATGTACAGCAATGTAACAAACATATCGCTTAATTGCAGATACTCCTATTGGCTACTTGGTTAAAAGCAATGAGTGTTGGAACAAGAAATAAAGGACTTCTGGCTGCGACAGTAATGGCTCTCATGATGTCGGGGCTTGCAGTCTTCTTGATTTTTACTGTTCAGAATGGATCGACAGCTATTTCAGCTAATGAAATTAGCGAGATTGCGACCATGCAACAGGCAACCGTTGACTGTGATTTCGGTTTCTCATCGATGAAGACGGGCACATCAGTAATACTAGAAGATACCATAACCAACACTCTTGGTAGCATCATCCCGTCTCTATTGATTATTGGAACTATTTCGGTTGATGCAGGAGAAGACAAACATGATACTCTGCGGGCTAGGATTCTCCATGAAATCGAGAATTTCCCCGGTATTCACCTTCGGGAATTGAGGCGCCACCTAGATTGTGCTATGGGTGCACTTCAATATCATCTTTCTAATTTAGAAGAAGCAGGATTGGTAGTCTCACACAGAATGGGTAACACTCGCCATCTCTTTATTGATGGTTTCACGTCCGAAGAACGGAATATGGAACTGGCAGCTTTGATTCGCAATGCAACTGTACGTTCTATTATCCAACAGTGTTTGGCTGAATCTGAAATTACACAAGCAGAACTCAGTCGAGTTCTTTCATTGGACAAGAGTTTGGTTTCATACTATGTGAGTAGTCTCTTGGATGCGGATATCGTTCAGAAGCTCAAGGTATTCGGCAGAGAAAAGCCCTTGGTTGTTAAGGAATGGGCGGTAAAAGCAATTGCCGATTTGGGCCTTGCTCTGGAGTAGTATTGAGTTATATCCAATAATGACACATAGATGATTTCAGTTAAACCACAGACGGTGGAGACGGAAGAGCATGGATGAAGACACTATACTAGGAAGCGATGAAGCGGATACTGAGCTTGACTTGGATGACTTAGAGGGTGCCAATTATGCTATTAGGCTAGATAATGTATCCAGGATTTACGACCTCGATGGGCACGAGATTCAAGCAGTACAGGATGTGACCATGGAAGTTACTCCGGGTGAATTCGTTGCAATTAGCGGACCTTCAGGCTCGGGGAAAACAACCTTACTCAACATCATAGGCTGCATCGACTGTGTCTCCTCTGGCAGAGTATACGTGATGGATGTGCCAATAGGCGATTATGATGAGGCCTTCAGAGCCACCTTCAGGCTGACTTATACTGGCTTCATTTTCCAAAGCTACAACTTGATTTCAACGCTAACTGCACTCGAAAATGTGATGTTTCCTATGCAGTTGTCTGAGCGAAAACTCAGCACCATACGCTCTGAAGCCTCCAATCTTCTCAAGCGAGTAGGACTGTCTGAGCGCGAAGACCACCTTCCTTGGCAGATGAGCTCAGGAGAACAGCAGAGAGTAGCTATAGCTCGGGCAATGGCTAATGATCCACCTGTGATTCTTGCGGATGAACCTACCGCGAACCTTGATGCGGAAAGTGCAACGATGGTAAGAGACTTGCTAACCGCCTTGAATCATGAAGGTAAGACAGTAGTTACGATGACTCATGACCATCGGCTATTGTCTCTTCCTGACGCTCGTAGATATGAAATGAAAAATGGGGCGCTGAGACCGCATGAGTAGGCAGGACTATGCATCACAGGATCTGAAGCGGAGGCCTCTCCGTACCGCTCTTGTCATGGCAACCATGACCACGGTTGTCGCAGCCACCGTCTTCTTGTTCCTGTTTGGTAATGTGTTGCTAGATATCACCTTTTTGATAACTTCCGAAGCCTCAACCTCTTCTCTAACCGTGTTTTTTGAAGGATTCATATGGGCCTCATTGATACTTGTCCTTCTTCTTGGTGCTGTTGTAGTGACCAGTACCGTTTCACTAGAAATGAGCAGTAGACGGAAAGATATTGGATTAATGAAGTCAATTGGAACCCTAATGGATACTGTTTTCGATCATTTCATGGCTCAGGCAATGATTCTGATAGTTAGTAGTCTTGTACTCGGATTTTCCCTTGGTACCATTTTCTACTTGGCTGGAATGATATGGCTTGGCAGTGTCGTACCTAGTATTCAGTTTACTTTCAACTTCCCTTGGCTTCAGTTGCTGATCTTGGCACTGATTTACATTGGTGCTGGCTACTTTGCTGCCCAGAAACCAATCTATGATGCTGTACATGAGTCGCCTATTTCTGCGATGAATCCCAACGCAGCTACAACCGTTCACAACAGAGGCTTCTTTGATTCCTTTGGTTTATCTTTCAGAGTAGCAACACGAGGTGTTGGTCGAAAAATTGCAGGATCAAAGAAAACATTGGTTGCTGTTGGCTTGAGTATTGCGCTTGCATCATTGCTCTGGGTTGGCGGCGGTGTTGTACAAACAACTACAGATGCCTATGTATCAAGAGCAATGGGGACTAATGTTGTTGCAATAGGAAATCAAGAGCTGCTAGATAGGTATTATTCTGCATATTCCTTTTCTGGTAGTACGCTGAACGATTCTTTCAGTTATTTGGATGAAGCCGATTTGATACCGAATGAATTGGTGACTGAACTTGAGAATATGAGCGGAGTTATCCAATCAGAGTCTCGGCTTGTTGATTATACTAGTGTCTCCGAGGGGTCAGCTTACATTTGGAACCCTCAAACGAACGAGTATGAACTTATTGGCGAAGATAGAACTGGTTCTGCACTAATAATGGGCGTGGATTGGCAAAGCAGCATATCTGACTGGTACTTCGAGGGTGAAGAGGAACAGCTTTCTCTTGACGAATTCGCTGGAACTAGGAAAACTGCAATCGGTGGGAGAATGGCGAATACTCTATTTGAAGATCCTATGATTCAGAGTTTAGGTGTTGCAGGCGCATCATTCGATGTGGGGGCTATTGCCTTTGACATACTGAATGGGGGCATGGCAGCGATGATTTCTTTTTCGGAGATGCAGGACATTTGGGACGTGTCTGGTCCCAACCTCTTTTTGATGCAGCTTGATGAATATGATTCATCAATTCTCTCTCAAATCGAGGACATCGCTTCTGATTATGGATTCGCTGTTCATCACCAACAAGAAACACTTGAAGATAATATCGATTATGTTGCTGGTCTTTGGAGTCTTCTACAACCCTTAGCAATAATGGCCCTAGCAAGCGCGTTCTTGAGTCTGGTGAACTACTTGCTTGTGTCTGTATTTGGCAGATTGAGAGATTATATCATCATGCGGTCTATTGGTGCAAAACCAAGTTTCATTGCTCGCACGATGATTGCCGAAGGATTGGAAATTGGCATGAAAGCAGGAATTCCTGCCATATTTGGAGCAATTCTCTTCAGCATCTACCTTCTTGTCCCAGAAGCTGCAGTTCCAACGATTCTATATGTTCCTACCTCTGTTGCAGTAATGTTACTGGCGGTGGGTCTAGTTGTAGTTCTGGCTGCTATTCCAGTATATCTCCTATTTACTTCTGAATCCCGAAATCTGAGAGTATCCGAATTTTCTATTTAGGAACGTATTTAGGCGAATCTTAAAGCCCGAACATGAGGATGAAGAATGCCCCCGCAAGCCGAAGAAGAATTCTCGATTCACTGGATTGATGACGTTGTTTCAGAAGTGTTAGAACGTGATACTGATGAGTACCTAGTCTCTACGGGCAAGAGTCCAAGCGGTAGCATTCATATTGGTTTCATGCGGGAATTGGTCATCGCTAATGTGATTACGCGAAGACTTCAAGATTTGGGTAAAAACGCAAGGATGATGTTTGTTGTTGATGACTATGATCCCATCCGCTCTTTTCCTGATGGGGTTTCCCTTCCGATAGATGAATGGTCCGGTATTCCATATTCACAGATCCCTGATGAATTTGGGTGCTGCGAAAGCTTTGGTGCCCATTATGCCAATGAACTGATAGAGTCTTTCTCCGATTTTGGGGTGGACCCAGATGTTGTTTGGACAAGCAGAATCTACGAAACTGAGGAAATGCTGGCTGCTGTTAGAACATGTCTTCGTCATACTGACACTATCCGGGAAATAATGGTTGAATATGTAGCCAGTGACTTTGACGAAGAACAGCGAGCGGAATATCTGGAAGCTATGAAATCATGGTATCCTGCTTCGGTCGTGTGTCCCAAATGTGGACATCTTCAGTCCGGCACAAAGGGTGCAATCGAACCCAATAGAATAACAGATTATGATGAAGAGCAGGATCTTGTGAGCTTCGAGTGTCAGGAATGCGGCTATTCAGATACACTGCCTCTTGATGAAGTCAAAGTCAAACTGACATGGAGGGTTGATTGGCCAGCCAAATGGCATATCTACGATGTCACATGTGAGCCGGCTGGAAAAGACCATTCGGTAAAAGGTGGTTCATATGATACAGGCCTAGAGGTCTCACATAGGGTCTTTCGTGAGCAGGGTCCCGTGAAGGTCGCTTATGAATGGGTCAGAATTGGCGGTCGCGATATGGCCACTTCTGAAGGTATTGTTTTCACTCCCAAAGCATGGTCTGAAATCGCTCCCCCAGAGGTCTACAGATATCTTATGCTCAAGACCGATTTAAGGCGTGCAATAAACATAGAACCTGAGAGATTGCCTGACCTCATTGATGAATACGATAGATTTGAACGTCTGTACTACGGGCTTGAAGAGGGGACTGAAGAAGAAATGGAGGTAGCTCAATTGGTGTATCCTCTAACGCAAGTTCATCCTGTACGGGATAGCTATTGCCCCAAACTTCCGTTCAAGTTTGCAAAGGAAGTCTCTCAACTCGAAGAGTTCCTAGGTCCTGAGGTTGTTATAAGCCGATGTAAAGAAGCTATCAAAAAGCAATACGATATCGACCGTGTGTCTGAAAAAGCTATCTCGCAAATACAAATCCGGCTACAACGAGCAAAGAATTGGGTAAATCAATTTGGTTCAGATCGTGATAAGCTGAAAATCCGAGAAACTGTACCAGACGAATTCAGCGCGAAGCTATCTTCAGAAGAAAGAAAGTTCTTGGAGGAAATGCTGGATTTGCTTCAGAGAGGCCCCCTGGAAGATGAAGAAATTCAGAGTGCAGTTTTTGAGAATGCACGAGATATCGGTCTCAAAGTTGGTAAAGCATTTGGTGTGTTCTATAAACTCCTGATTTCACGTAGACATGGACCTAGGCTGGGCCCGTTCATAAATCTCCTGGGCCGAGAGTGGGTAGTTGAACGACTAGAGGAGGTTTTGAAGGGAAACTAATACCCCTCCGTAAGATGTATATTGCTTATTCAAATGGCGCCGCATACGATAGAGGACAGGAATAACAAATGGTACTAGGAAAACTTCGGGAACAGTATAAGCGAGCTATGACGCCAGTAGGAAGAGCCCTTGCAAGAACTGGTATCACGCCAAACATGATTACCGGGTTGACTGTTCTTGTGGCCCTGATTAGTACATATTTCTTCTATCTGGGATCACTGCTCATTGGTTTGGCAATTATGATTTTCGCGGTCGTGCTTGACATGTTTGATGGTGCCGTTGCTAGGGCTGCTGATTTGGCTACTCCCTTTGGAGCTACCTTTGATCATACATTGGATAGATATGCAGAGTTTCTTTTCATTCTGGGTCTTATGTTGGGTCCAGTGGGTTCAGCAGAAAAGTACGTTCCTTGGTTCTGGGGATTTTTCACATTATTCGGTATGATAATGGCAAGCTTTTCCCGTGCTAAAGCAGAATCCGTTGGTGGCATGGACGATTGTGCTGTTGGGCTTGCAGAGCGCCAAGAGAAGCTCATCCTAGTAATGCTTGGAATAGTCCTATTAGCTATACCCGAAACCAATCTCTGGGTGCAACTCATGACATTTTTCCCCTCGTCCATTGCTGATTTCGTAATCCTAACGTTAGATATTCCAAACATCTTGGCATTGTTCGTTGTCGTAGCTGGGCTTCTCTCTCATATCACTGTCGGACAGAGACTGAGCTATGCAAAGAAGCAAATCGAAGCACGCATTGCGGCTTCGTAAATCCGGGCTTGGTGGATTAGAAACAGTGTAGATAGATTCTGAGTAGCACTACATGGCAGAATGTGTGTATGTAGTCTACTCTTCATCCAAGGATGTCATATCAAAAACAGTGTCAAGAGTCGTTTGAAAGAATCTCTTAGCTTCTTTCATGGCCTTACTACCCCTGTTGGTAATTCCATAGTATTTCCGCGTGCTTTCGTTTCCTTCTTGCTCCTCAATTAGTCCATCTCTTTTGAGTCGGTAGATAATCGCGTATCCACTTACGGTAGCAGGAGAGAATCCGAATCTCTCCGTTACAAGCTCCTTTATCTCATATCCGTAATGTGGTCTTTCTTGCAATAGACGAAGTATATAGATCCAAAGCATTCCTTTCGTATTTGAATCTACGAGCCTATCAATTGCTTTTGGTGAATCTTTCATTTCTATAAGTTCTTCGTCAGACACTATTCTTCCTCCTTTCTGCTTCTGCGATAACCGTAGCAATACAATGGCTACCCAGATACGGTAGCGGCCCGATTGAAAGGTCGGGAATACCACACTCTCTTATTATTTTGAGTGAGTGTGAGTCAAAACCTTTGTGGTCACCTAAGATGAAGCTGTTCTGCAGAGCAGGATTCCAGGTTTTGGTGCTGTTCTCACTTTTCTCATGAAGAAGCCATACATTTGTTGACGAATCATTGACCAGCTGCTGTATATTCTGTTCGAAGTCCAAATCATCAATGGAGATGTACTCTGGTTGATTGCCATTGAGACTTTCTCTGATGTCTTTCGCCCAATCAGTTTCTGCCATATCTTCTGCTCTTTCAGGCCTGTGAAACTGCAAAGTCAGCTCATCTGAAAGAACTGCACGAAGTTCTATTTCATTGGATGGGATTATTGTTGGTGCCCATCCAAAACAAGCAGAAAGACACCTACAGAGCACATCCACTCGATTGCCTGAACCCGGAAGGTCCCGAAGCAGGAAATCTCCTTTGGTCGGCATGTTCGGAAAATATAGGAGAAACCTGAGGAACACAGCATTCAACATACGGCATACCCACTATCAATGGGGGGCATTATATGTTTAAAGCTGGTTCAGACGCAAATAGCATTGTGGATTTGAAATCTATCGCCTGTGGTATCTATCGTTCAGATCTCTTCGATCCTCTTCAGAGCGGATATTCACCTTGCCATAATGAACAGCACAACTAACACAATAATATTCTGTTCTTCTGCTTGTCCGTATGTATGCTCCCTGTTTACGCAGCTCACGAGCGAGCTGAGGATCTACAGGAGATACCGTTCTTGTATACTTCTTCGCTTTATCAGCAGGAACAACTGCTCCACATTTTGAACATTGAACTGTTCCTGTTCTGCCCGACTTGTTCTTACTTCTTCCGCCGGATCGTCTTTTCTTTGCCACTATTACGTTCCTCTGTTACGTTGTTCTGCGGTTGCCCTCTTAAAATCTTTGACTTTCAGCTAAGTTAGTGTGATAATTGAAAGGCTAGTTACCGGTGTAATTCAACTGTCTCTTGGACAATATCTATGATGTCCCTGTTTCGTTTGATTGCATCTTGATTTGCAGTCCTTTCTATCTGGTCTCGACGGACCGGCATTTTTTCTCCCTTGAGACCACGTAAACTCGCCTCAACGGAGAGGCCAAGAACAAGCGGGTTATAACCTCCTTCTAGGACCCAGAACGAGCCCAATGCACTAGTCTCTTCAACAAGGTAATCCACCTTTTTTCCAAATCGCCAAAAGGTGCTTGAATCGACATTCATGTTACCGACAGGATCTGCATAGTGAGAATCATAGCCTGCTGAAACCGCAATTAGCGATGGCTCAAATCTCTCGATGGATGGTATGACAATTCTTTCAATAGCTTCTTCGTATGAAACATCCGGGGATCCATCGACCAGCGGGATGTTTACATTCGTCCCTACGGCTTCACCATGTCCTACTTCATTGTAGTGGCCCGTCCCGCACATATCATAGTCATATTCATGCAAGGAGATGTACTGTACTTTGTCTTCGGAATAGAATATCTCCGAAGTTCCATTACCATGATGATTATCAAAATCAAGTATAGAAACCCTATCTATCTCCTCGTGGTGGAAGGCCTGCTCGACGGCAATAGATGCGTTATTGAAGAAACAGAGTCCCATCGGCGATGATGTTGAAGCGTGGTGACCTGGTGGCCTTATGAGTGCAAATGCATGATTCGTCTCTCTCTGAGTTACCCTCTCCATTGCTCCAATAGCACCTCCTACTGCACCAAGCGCACTTCTCAACAGCCCCGGACTTGCATATGCTGATTCTCCTAGTACGCCGCTACCAAGGTCACTCATGACTGCGACGCTGTCCAGAACATAGGATGTATGAACTTCAAGCACATCTCGAGGTGACGCACGGGGTACTTCTACGATGTCTGAAGCGGTAATGAAACCACTCTTGAGTAAGTAGTCCTCGATAACATCTATCCTCAGCGGTGTTTCGAATGCCTCCAGATGTGGCTTTGGGAACGGTGCTTGGTGAAGGCTGATGTCTCTGTTGGTTACTATTCTCAAATCTTTTCCAGTCAATTTGGTCACCTCTCTTCTACTGGGAAATCCTCTACCTTCATGACGTACTGATAAAGCGTATTCAAAACTCTATCCGATACAGTAGATTGCTGCACCGGTCTCAATCCCTCTATGTTTTCTTCTTTAATGACGTGATTCAAGAATGCATCTGCTGATTGGAACTCTCTTCTTTCCTTGGACCACAAGTGGCCATGTTGCTCGAAAACGTTAGCGTTTGCCTTGGAGAATTCCCTGCAAGCTTCTTCCATCTCTATTGGTGGTCCTCTTCGATCATATTCTGGCGAGATACTGGCTCTTTCAACAAGGAAGCCAAGGGCATACCTATCTTCCTCGAAATACACTTCTCCTATTGTTTTTCCGAATCTTTTCTCACCCGTCCTTTCTTTTTCCATTCGGTCAACAATCTTTTTTGTTAGCTTATACAGCTTGTCTCTTAAAATCGTGTAGTGGGCAATTTGTTGAGACTGAAACTCGACAGCGATTGCGTGTGGCTTGAACCAATCTGGCAATGGGTCCGTAGGAATATCGTCTTCAAGCAGGAATTGTATTAGTTCCTTATCTTTCTGCTTTTCTACAGCATTGATTAGGTTTCTAGAGCGAAGCCTAAGCCACTTGTAACCTCTCGAATCGAAACTTGAGGCTACATTTCTATCAAGATCAGTTGGATCGATGATGAATATGTGGTCATCACGGAATTCCTGTTTCTTTTTCAATTCATCGAGTGACCTATTTGCTGGGTCAACAGGATTTCTCTCCAGAGTTATTATCCGATCTAGTGCCCCTTCGAAATCGCCAAAATTTGTGACCAGGAGCTCAAGTGCATATCCTGTGAAACCCATTCTTCCGACAGCGCATTTGTCTCCGTAAACATGCGCGGCTCTAACGAACGATTTGAGTATCCGAATATCTGAACGCATTGTCCCTTTCAAATGCTTGAGCACATACTCTGTATGATGAAGTGTTCTATCTACTGCTGTAATCGGTCCTTTGGAGGCAATCTCATCTTTTGATAGTTTGAAACAGCAGACAACATCAATTTCCTGCTCCTCCAACTGGAGCGAAAGATACGGATGCTCCGAATAGCTTTTCTGAATTCTTGTTGGCTCGAGTTCTTGTAATGCAGGATAAAACCATTTCTCAACAAATCCATCTAATACTTCAGAAAGCTTTCTGTCTCTCTTATCCTCGGGCAGGGAAATGATTTTGCGGTAGTCTTTCGGATTCAATGTTACGAACAAATCAATGTCTGATGAACCCTTAAGCTGTGTTTGTTTCTTTCCAGTGGAACCATGGGCTTCTATTGATTCGTAGTTGATTTCCAATCTTTTGCCATACGTTTTGAGTTGCGTTGATAGCTTGGCTATCATCTTCTTCTGATTACGAATTTCTTCTTCTGTGGGTGTGATTTCTTCTAGAATTCTTTGCCTGATGTCTTTGTCCAGTAGATTACCCACTATTGCGACCCAGCAAAAAGAAGACAGTCAATGCGCTTTGAATCTTAGCTTTATGCTTTCTAGTACTTGTTAGGTGAAAAACCATTTACGTTTAAATCACAGTCCACTCCTTCTAAGTAGTCGAATTCATATGGTTACATAGGAGAAGATGAAAGGTGCCTCTCATTACTCCCATTGCTATTACGATTCTGAAATGCGATGCGTCGTATATCTTTATCAAACGAAACAAGGCTCCGTATGAAAATCTGTTCAGCTTTGTTGGTGGCAAAATCGAACCTGGTGAACATATCAGGAAAGCGGCAATTAGAGAGGTAAAAGAAGAGACAAAGGCTACATCTGTAGAAAAATACGAATACCGTGGAGTCGTTTCTGAACGCCTTGTTGATTCAGCGGGAACTCTCCTACAGCATTTTTTGATTTTCGTTGGCAGTGCAGTGATTCACGATTTTGAAGAAGACCATCGTGAAGGAACGATGGTTCTCTTTAGTGTGGATGATATTAGGGCGAAAAAAGATGAATTCTTGCCTAGTGATTGGCAAATGTTCATGGCATTTGAATTAGATAATTCATTGACTCGAACATACGAGGCTGAGCTTGTGAACCTAGAACCTGGCTATGTACTGGAGTATTTTCGGAAGGTATAGTTTTGATAATAGGAGATATCAAAATTCATCCGGTAGCGGCCGAGAGCATGGGTGTACGATCGCTGTGCACCCATATTACAACTCCTGATGTTAGTATTCTATTTGACCCGTCAGCTGGTTTGGCAATGCGTTTTGGTTTAGAGCCACACCCTCTAGAATATGAAGCATTAGAAAAATCTCTTGCAGACATAGTCTCATTGGCAAGAGAGTCTGATGTGCTTTCAATATCACACTATCATTACGACCATGTTCGACCAACATATACAAACTACCGCTATAATTTCAGCTCGCGAGAAGAAACGATTCGCATGTTTGAGGATAAGCGAGTTCTAATTAAGGATCATCGTGACCATATTAACCCCTCCCAACGCAAAAGAGCCTACTATTTCAGGAAACATGTGGCTGATACTGCCGAGGAACTGGTCTGGACAGATGGCAAAGAATTCGATTTTGGTGATACCACTGTGGTATACACTGAGCCGCTGCCTCATGGACCTGATGAAACTCCGTTAGGCTATGTGGTTGCTACCTGTGTTGAGTATGACAACGTGAGGGTCGTATTTGCTCCGGATATCCAGGGACCATCGAACAAGAAAAGCTTGCCCCATCTGTTGTCTCTTGAACCTGATGCAATGTTAGTTGGTGGTCCACCGATTTACTTGCCAAAGCATTTGTTTGGTGATGATGCCCGAAGCACCGCTCTCTTCTGTTTAGTTGCGCTTGCGAATAATTCGCGAAAGCTTGTTGTGGATCATCATCTTATGCGGTCGCTCACCTGGAATCATTGGCTAAAGCCCGTAAAGAATGCAGCAGACGAAGTGGGACATGATGTTCTTTCTATGGCTGAGCTCGCGGGAAAGAATGTCAATTGCCTCGAAGCACACAGAAGGCAGTTGTACGAAGAGAAGCCGCCAAGCCAAGACTTTCTTAACTGGACGAACGCAACCGACGAGTACAAGCGTCTTAACAAACCACCCCTCTAGGTATTATTCCTACAACATAGTTACGTATTGCCCGTAGATTTTCTGAAGGCGTCGATAGACCAGAGTCGACCATTGACTTATTTGGACTCGCTTTATGTGGAGGATTCCTTAGATTAAACAATTGGTTGAAAAGCAGGGATAAGCATATTCAATTTATTAAGGTTGAATAGAATTGTATTTGTATACATCGAGAACCTGAGCTCGTTAGTGCGCAATTGCTTGATTACAGGAATGTCGCTGTTGGTACAATGAAACCCATTGAACGGAGTGACATTGGCTATGGATGTAGAGAATTTGATTTACGAAAGGGTGGGCAAGGAGTGTGCTATAAATGAAGGAGCTTACGAAAGGCATCCTGACTACGGTACTGGATGGCAAAATCGACCTCGGGGAGCTACAAAATGATGTGGGAATCAATGAAGGCGAGAGTATCCTACTGATTGGAACACGAAGCAAATTTATTCGATTGATTCCTATTGAAGATCCTGAGATTGCTTTACTCCGTGTATGTATCGCAATAGATTCATTTGAGGACGCCTCCCATCTTCTACTCAAACGGATGCGTAATCTCAAGCTGAAACTCATACACTCAACAGGATTCTGTCCCCTCAGTGATAGATGTATCTGGGAAGGTTACTTCTCTGGATTTCCAGAGGATAAAATGAACGAATTTCGAACTTGGTTGGACACGCTCGATATGGTCTTGGAGACCGAGCTTCATCACCTTCACCAACAGCGGCAGTAGTGCGAGTGACCAAGATGGAATACACAGAAGGTAAGCCAACAAAGGAGGTCATCCAGCGGTTCAAGAATGCCTCTGAAGAAGCTGCAAGCTATCTGGCGAGCCAAGAATATCAACAGGCGATGGCTCTTTACTTCGATGCCAGTCAGTCTGCTGATGCCATGACACAACGTTTTCTCGATTTAGTAGTAAAAACAGCTCCAAGCAATGCACATCGCACTTTACTCATTGAAGCTTTAAGCTGGCGTTTACGATACCTAACCTCACAATATGACTATCATCTTGCTGTGGCACAAACCCTTGACGGTCTTCCGAGGGAGGAATGGCTGGCAAGAGTTGAAACCATATTGGCTCTGTCTCAAAGTCTGGTCGACAAGTTTCTGCCGATTATTGAGAAACTTGAGGACCATTCGCTTCGGGCTAGAGTCAATAATGTGCTTCGAGACTGGCTTAGTGGGATTCGAAAACTGGTGTCTAATTTGCGGGGATGGAGACTATCCAGCTCTCAAGCTCAACAAGTTCTTGAATGGGCTTTGGATAACGGTCTTGACAAAATTTAGCTATCTGATTCTTGCATATTGATCTAAGAATACGCTACAAAGGAGGAAACGATATTCAGCTATTCCTCTTCGCCTTTCCCTTCGATAAAAGCTACCGCAACTTCGGTATCTGCTAGTTGATAATGACTATCAACGTAAATGATCAGGCAATGATCGTCGTGCTTGATTACTATCGGTGCTGGAAAGCGCTCGACCTCTTTTAGGGCTTTACTTGGTAACTTCCAGTATATTGTTTTCTTGCAAACTGGACATCGAAGCCACTTTGCACCGGAATCACTAGGCATTATTTATATCACCAGACGAGTTATTGCGCAATTCTACATCCATACTAAAAACGTTATTGCATGTTTGCCATTTGCAGTCTTAACGGGTTTAGGCACAGTAAAAATCTTTCTAGTTTTCATACTCTAACAAGACCAAAAAGCGCAGAAAAACAGGCATTTTCTCGAAAAATCACTCTAAATCCATGTCCCATGCTCCTGGGTCCTCTAGTTCACGGCTTTGAATTGGCCCCTTTCTTCTTCTTAACCTCGATAAATCAAATCGGTCCGTATCAACAATGAGCTCAAGGGTTTCCTCATCAAGAAATGCAGGAATGTGTCCATTTCTCGTGCCTCTCCTTACTAGTGATTCCACCTTATCCTTTGATAATCCCGTGCTTTCTGAAAGGCTAGCAACAGTAACAGCTGCTTCGGATTCCAAAGAGGTTCGTACAAAACCCTCGAAAGTTAGTGTAAAGATTTGTTGGATTTCTTCAACTCCGCCCCTATCAAGTACTCTTGTTAAGGCAGATTGGATATATCTATGGGCATCTCCAAATTGATATTCGAGAAGCATCAAGGCAAGGTTAGTTTTCTCCTTTGCAGTCCCCTTCAATGTCTCTACTGATGCATGAATGAGCTCTTTAGCGAGATCTATGTCTCCTCCAACTATAGCACAGAACGCTCCATCAATGAAATGATGTGGATTCTTGTCCTTTTCCGCAGCCATAATATGTCCCTCTGCAGCTATTTGATAATCAAGCTCAAATTTCTCATATTCGCCTTGCCGGATCCATGCCATTGCTCCCTTCAACAGATAGTCAATTGCGGCATTGCAATCATGGCAGAGCATACCGTGCTCATATGCCCTTTCGTACGCTTTAGCAGCTTTAACGAATGATTCCCAGCGGTTCCAACATTCAGCAGCTCTATAGAACAATTCCATAGCTAGCTCATTGTTGCCTTCGTTTGCTTTTGCTTCTGCAATAGATTGAGCCTTCTTACAATCCTCAATAGCCATGGATTTCTACACACTCTTCTTTCTTAGAGGAACTCTCTTTGCTGCTCTAAAGTATTGGCTATTACGAAGCATCAGCTGTTTTCTACATGTGCTTCTCTACTTGTCAGAAGTAATTACGCCATCTTTCATATGGAGAATCCTCTCGGCGAATTTTGCCAAGCTTCTATCATGTGTAACTAGAATCACCGTCATTTCCTTTTCCTTGTTTAGCTTGGCAATAATCTTCATGATATTCTCGCCACTTTCTGAGTCGAGATTACCTGTTGGTTCATCACAGAAGAGAATCGGTGGATTATTGACAAGTGCACGAGCTATGGCTACTCGTTGCTGTTCACCACCGCTCAGTTGGCGTGGGAAATGATCTTTGCGTTCCAACATATCTACTTCTCGTAAGACTCGAAGCGCCTTGGATTCTTGGTTTTTCTTATTCATTTCCTCATCAGGCCAGAGAACTGATTGTACGTTTTCAAAGGAGGTTAAATCTTCGATGAGGAGAAATGATTGAAAGACAAAACCAATCTTTTGGGCTCTTAGGCGTGGAAGATCCCTTTCACTGACCAATGTGACATCGACGCCATCAATGAGAATACGTCCTGAAGTTGGTTGCTCTAAACCGGCCATGACATGCAATAGGGTGGATTTACCACATCCTGATGGTCCATGCACAGCCACAAATTCACCAGGCGTCACTTCAATATTCACATTTTTCAATGCGGCCACTGTCTTTTTGCCTGACCCATACTCTTTGTTTACTTCTTCCGCTCTCAAGATTGGATTCGTCATTTTCTATTCCTCCCTCAATGCTTGCATGGGTGGTATCTTCATCATTCGATAGTGTGCAAGACCGACACCTGGCAGCTGAAGTACAACAATGTAGATGAGAGTAACTACCATTGGCCACCATTCAACAGCAATGAGGTCCACCAACATTTGTAGAAGCCCCGTATCCAACCCCTCGAAGTAGGCAACAAGTCCGAGAACTTCAACGCTGGCTTGGAAAACAAGAAAGAAGGCAGCTATTGAAACAACAACTACTTCGCCAACAACCAAGAGCATAACATCATGATTTGTCCAACCGACACATTTCAGAATGCTTACGTCTCGTTTACGAAACTGCGAGATTAGTATGGCATAGACCGTTGCAACGACTAGTGCGGTGAGGGGCCACAAGAACATTTCAAGAAGGGTCCCAGCTGAGCTTTGGATCCCTTTGGCTACAAGCACAAATAGGATTGCATAAATCACAATGAATGAGAAGACTCGCTTCTTCGACCGAAAGGCCAGTTTCATGCTCTTCACAAGAATTCCTAGATTCATTATTCTCTTGCCCCGTTTCCTGTCTATGTATCATATTGATTAAAGTATATTGTGTTGACTGTTTCAGATGGAAATCCTATTCAGATGCTTCAGCCCGTAGCTCTCGTTTTGCTGGCATTCCTTCTTCAGGCCATAGCTCTTTCTGCAACAAATCTCGAATCGCAACTCGTATAGCCTCACTACGTGAGGGATACATTCCCATTTCTACGAGTTTGTCCAGCGATTTGATGTAAAGTTGGTTCATCTTTACTGTAATTATGTCCATCTTTGCGGTCCTCCCGGCGTGACTTTTCACCTTCACGCGCGAATATAATATCTTCTGGTTTGAATGAGACCCGCGCCATTCTGAATGATTTATGACAGTCTGACCCGAAAAAGGCTATATGTGTTGTACCAGAAGAAAACCAAAAACGTTTCCCTTAGACTAGTACGCATTGTCCAAGACGGAACCTAATGGGACGATTGAAATGGGGTACTCCTTAGTGTCAAGTTCAGCCAAGGATTTCCACTACGTACGGAAAGTTGTGATGATTGGAGCTGGAGGTAGCGGAAAAACCGCTTTAGTCAACCGCTTTCTAACGAACCGATTTACCGACCAATATATAGTTACAATCGGAAGCCAATTTGCGGTCAAAGTTGTACCAGTAAATGACTCAAATGGCAATGAGAGAAGAGTGAAACTACTCATATGGGATCTGGCTGGTCAGAAGCGATTTGATTTTATCAGGCACAGTTACTATAGGGGAGCAAAAGGAGCGTTGCTCGTATTCGATACTACTCGGCAAAGTACGTTTCGAGTACTTGACAACTGGATTGCAGAAACCAAGAAAGCTTTGAACACCTCTATTCCTATTATTGTCTTAGCCAACAAAATTGACCTGGAGGATCAACGAGTTGTTGGAACTCATGAAGGCCGTGAGTATGTTGCTGAAAAAGGACTGGCTGGATATCTTGAGACTAGTGCCCTCTCCGGAGAGAATGTTGAGAGAGCTTTCGAAATGCTTGCTGAAAATGTGATACCTTGATTACTTGCTCATCTGAACTGTGATTCTCTGTTTGGTGCTGCCGATAAGCATAATTATCGTGAGTTTGTGCGTCATATTACACGAAGGATGAAGCTGAACAATGGACTTGGATATAGACTTTCTAGAGAAGCTTTGTAATGCTTTTGGACCTAGCGGATTTGAACAAGAAGCCCAACGGATTGCTAGGGATTATGGTCAAGAATTTGCGGACGAGGTCATGTATGACAGGATGGGATCTGTCATTTTCAAACGCGGGAATTCTGGACCCAAAATCATGCTTGCCGGACATGTAGATGAGATAGGATTCGTTGTTACCGAGATAAAGAAGAACGGGTTCTTGAAATTCCATAGCTTAGGTGGTTGGTGGGACCAGACTCTCCTCACTCAAGAGGTTGTCATCAAACCGTCTGAAGGTGATGAAAAGATCATCGGTGTTATTGGGGCACCTCCACCGCATGTACTTGACGCCGAGACGCGAAAGAAGCCAGTTAAACTAAAGGACATGTATATGGATATTGGCTGCAGTTCCAAGGAGGAAGTGGAAGAATTAGGAGTTAGAGTAGGTGATCCCGCTGTCCCTCATGCAAGGTTTCGCACAATGGAACGAACCAGGAAGGAGAAGGATGAGGATGGTGAGGAAGAAAGAACCCATGAAACTACCGTTGGGGTCGCTAAGGCTTTTGATGATCGGATTGGTGTTTTCATTGTACTGGAGGTCTTGCGTCGTCTTAGCACTAATGACCTAAGTCATCCTAATACCATCTATGCTGTATCAACCGCGCAGGAAGAAGTGGGTCTTCGGGGGGCTAGAACTGCTGCACAGATGATAAAGCCTGATTTAGGATTCGCCCTTGATGTTGACATTTCTGGTGATGTTCCTGGTGCAAAGGATCTTGTACAGAAAATGGGGAATGGTGTCTCTATTTCAGCAGGCGATGGTTCAATGATACCCAATCCTCGATTCAGGAAGTTTGTGTTAGACATCGCTGAGGAAATTGGGGTTAAACATCAGCCAGCGTTTTTGAGAAGTGGCGGTACAGATGCCGGTATAATCCACATAACTGGAATGGGTGCACCTTCTCTGTTTATTGGTATCCCGACCAGGCATATTCACTCACATCATGGTATGCTTGACTTCAATGATGTGGAAAATGCTGTCACGCTACTTGTTGAAGTTATTCAACGACTTGATGAAAAAACGGCGAAAAGCTTCACCGAGCTATAACTAGTGATAGAAAAAAATGGCTGGGGTACGATTTGCGTACCCTAGCGCTCTCTTTCTCCAGCTATAAACTCATCTACTCTTTTCCGTGCTTCGAAATCATCTATTTGATAGCGCGGATGCTTGAATGAATATGAGCTGATGCTGGAAAGCTCGCCACCAATGCCTCGGTCAAGTGCGATTTTGATAGCCCTTGCCACATCGATGATAACTCCGGCGCTGTTGGGCGAATCCTGGACTGACAACTTCAAATCCACATCAACTGGTAGGTCTCCGAAAGAATTCGCTCTCATCGAAATGTAGCATACTTTATTATCGTCAAGAAATGGGACATAATCACTAGGACCAATCTTGGTTGGCAGGTGATACTTAACGCAGCTTGTTACTGCTTCTGTCTTACTGACCCTTTTCGAGCTGAGCCGTTCCTCAACCTGCATATTCTCAAAGTCGGTATTCCCTCCGATATTTAGCTGATATGTATTGTTGACAATCAGACCACGCTTATCGAATAGTTGTGCCAACACTCTGTGAAGAATAGTAGCACCTAGCTGGCTTTTGATATCATCACCAGCACAAGGAATATCCCGTTCTCTGAACTTCTTGGTGATTGGATCCTCTGGATCAGAAACGATGAATTCGGGAATTGCATTGACGAATCCCACACCAGCCTCGAGAGCAGCCTTTGCATATATCCGGGAACCATCAGCGCTTCCGACAGGCAGGTAGTTGATTAGCATATCAGCTTCTGCTTCTCTGAGTTCTTCAGCCACATCGACGGGTTCAACATCATCGTCATATGCGAAGAATGAGTCCATCATATGGTCCGCAACACCGTCGGAAATGGGACCCGGTAACACTTCAACACCTGTCTTGGGTAGATCGGGTGCGAATTTCGCACAGCAATTAGGCTCCTCCCAAATAGCCTCGGAGATATCCTTGCCTATCTTTCGCTCATTTGCTTCAAAGGCAGCTACAAATTTCAAATCCTTAGGGAAGTAACCGCCAAAATCAACATGCATCAAACCTGGAATCTCTTCATCCGCCTTGGCATCTTTGTAGTAATGTACACCCTGAATGAGTGCAGAGGCACAATTGCCCAATCCAGCTATAGCAATTCTAACATCATCGCCCATGTTCATCATCCTTGATTTGCAACTATTCTTTGGTCATAAAATAGTTGGCATTTATTAAATGCTACGGCTTGTCATTATTATCAGGTTCGTAGTTGGAAAAGAGCATTTTACGTACCCCCTCCACGGTTTTCGGCCCTATTCCGTGAACTTCCTGCCATTCGTCCGTACGAGTAACGACTTCAAATGGGCTTCCAAATTCCTCTAACAGGCTTCTAGCTCTAACGGCATTGATATTGGGAAAGCCAGCCACAAAGAACTCTTGCTCATCGCTCATGGAATCGAGACCTTTTCGAGTTCTGATTACTGGTAGCCTAGTACTTTCCCTATCATCGTTTTCTTCACCCTTAAGAATCCCAAAAAGAAGACCCGCTGAATGCAGTGCATTGAAACCCTCTAGAATCTCAATTCCGCGATCACGAATGCTATCAATTAACCCATCCAGTGAGTTTGGATGTATGAAACTAGCTCGTTCCATTGTAACATAATATCCATGTTTCTTCTTAGTTTTCTTCGAGGAAAACGGAACGTAAATACATCCTTTCAAAGGGTCACGACGAATGGCGAGTAAATTCTCGATGAGCAGATACGGTTGTTCATACTCGAGAAGGGCATCCATCTGTTTCTTTAGGCGCGGTACACCCGATTTACTTCCAGTTAGTGTATGAACAAGATCAGTCACGGTTTTGCGCTCTATGGCAATTCCTTCAGTACCCAGAACGTCACCAATGGGTATTTTCTCTACCGTGTAGTTGATTTCCTCCTCTTCAAGCATTGAAATCAAGTGTTTCACAGAGTTCTGTCGCTTACTTTTGGTTTCATGAACGTCAATAACGACGTCCGGTACGTTCCCATAAATGTCAGATTGCATACTACTCTTCACCAATCAGTGTCATAGCAGCAGCCATCGCGACTTCTCTAGCCAGTCCGGTATTGTCTGCTGAACCGATAACGACTACATCCTTGTCCTTAGGTCGGAGGCTGTCCATAATAAGGAGGGTTTCATCTTCATATCTGAGAAGGGGGTTAAAATCATCTGGAGGCATTAGTAATAGCCCGTTTCTACAGACTAGGGTTGTTGCCCCTGCTTCACCATAACCTCCTTTGATTATGGCCTCATCTCGTTGTCTGATGCCATCTGTAACTTCATTTGCTTTTCCTTTCACCAAGTTGCAGTAGGATTTCGAATGTGTTGTGAGCTCTTCGAGGTCAAGATAGAGGCCCCTAGGAATATCATTTGATATTGCATCAAAGAGCTCCTGACCAACATCGGTTAGTTTCTGTCCCTGCCTACCCTCTGCGGTGATGTAGTCTCCTTCTCCAAGACGTTTCAGTAGAGTTCTTGTGCTTCCTTCACCAATTGACATACTGTCGCACAGTTCGTATCGGCCGAGGGGCTGTCTTCGTCCAATCATTACGATTGCAACCGCAACATGGTGGGGCTCGAAAGACGGTGACACCCGTCCCTCAGCTGGTTTTACCAAGTTTCTAACCTGTTTCTTCCAATGCACGAATTCATCTCCTCCTATATCAAACGCATTCTTCTACCGTTCCTGAACTATTCACACGGTCTTTGTTAGTAACGGGTTCCCATATATCATTACCAAATTCCCTTCTTATTATTGACTCAAGAAGAGGGACTGCAAATCCGAAGATGAGAGTATTGGATATGACGTGTATTATCATGAAGGGAAGTCCCACTATAAACGCCGTGCTATAGGGAATTCCTGTTGCCAATGAATAACCCAGATTGGTCATGGCATCAAAATAGATTGTTAAGACAGCACCGAGGGAGAAAAATACTCCGCCGTTGTATCTGGACTCTTCTGTTTTCGGGCTTTGATGTCCGATAAAGCTCCCGACAATCACAACTACCAACCAACCGAGCACTTGACTGAGCCATATCTGTGGAATAAGGCCACCCCATGGATTGAAGGATCCATAGAGAATTGCGGTTGTCAACATACAACCCAGTCCCATTTCAAGGCCGAATAGCAGCGCAGTAACGAAGAGAATGGCTGTTCCAAGTTCCACATTGGGAATGCCTACAAGAGCATACATTCCTATCAGAGCCAATGCAGTCATTATTGCGGCAATAGATACATACCGCGTGCGCCGAATACGATACCGGGTTTCCCCTTCCTGTTTCATGTCTGAACTCACTTTCGCACTTTGATTATCACGATTAGAGAAATGACTGAGACTACTGCAATACCTATCAGCGCAAGAACCGAATTCGGAGATGGCGGCGTTATCATTTCTAGGGAAAGACACAGATTGTAAGGCGTACCGAATGAGTAGCTGGTGTTTGCCCATACAAGAACTCCTGTCTCTAAATCGTATGCTAGGTGCGTAATTTGTGGCTCACCATAGTCAGTAGGGTCTTGTTGATAGTCATAAGTGACACAATCGTACTCCGAGCCACGAGATTCAATAGTCTTCTTGGATAAATTCATTGTTCCGTTCATGTAATTTCCAGACACTCTTTCAGCAGATTCTCTGGCGGTCTCATTGAGATTCTCCATATTCGCATCCCCGATTGGCACAACCAATCCTGGGAAGAATGGCGTCACGCCCCAAACCCCTATTACTAGTTCTCTAGCAATAGTGGTATCGTTCGTATCTACTGAGAGATTCCCAATATGCAATGTTCCTTCGATGACATCACTGATGTTGTCGATGCTGAATGTCATTGAAGAACCTTCTTCTGCGATCCAGGCTCCTTCTCCAGTCCAACCCCACTCAAATGGTACATCTGGGCTCTCTTCAATATTCCATGAAATAGTGGTCTTACCGTCAGGTGTGGGTTCAAGACTCGTATGGTATTCTGCGCTTGCCATCAGAGGTGAGAATACCAAGCTTGTTATCACTAGTGCAATTATTGTCTTATTGATCATTTTCTCTTTCTCCTGAGATAAAATATGGATATCAGAAGTATTCCGATAACTGGTAGAATTGCCAACGCGATTAGGGTCGACGGGTCGTTACTACTCTGCGTTGGGGTCGAAAATGCAGGTGGAATTCGGTGCCAGACGACCGTATCGTTGTCATTGAGCTGGTGTCTGTTTGCAGCCACAGATCCCAACTCACTGTTAACCCAATATTGCCACCATAACCCTGATTCTGCATCGTTAGTCACACCTGCTATCGACGTTACAAAGGCTTGATTCCCGTACCAGTCGACATCGACGGATGTTACGTTTTCAGTTGCTTCGAGCACAGTTTGTCCTTCTACTTCAGAATACGATTGTTCTGTTCCGTTTCCAAACTCGATGGTCACTGTTATTCCACTGGCAGCCGGCACGTGATTAGATGCACTGCCATCCGCTGTAGTTGAAGGGGGAGTTACTATCACTAGGACTAAACAAATGACAAGTACCATCCGTTTCATGATAGCAATTCACCAAATTATAGGATATGTTATCCTACAACGATATTGACCAAAATATAAGACTTGCCATATTTCATATTTCAAATCAGGAATCCATTAGAGGGAATTGTGAATATCGGATTTACAATCAAGAACGAGCATAACATAGAACTGCCCGCTCTACTCTGAAAAATCAGGAACTTACTTGTTGATATGAACAACTTTTTCCATTATTCGTATAGTAGAGCCGCTCTATTTGCAACAGAAGGGCTTTGATTGTCTGGTGTTATTAGATATGACAATGGATTCCAAGAGATTGAGATAATGCGAAGTGATTATCGACAACCTTTTTATCGTAGCTCACGTTCGATAGCAACGTAGTTGACGTTTGGTACTAACGTAGGTTTAAACAGGCCAGCCGTTCGTACGTCCGAAGAGGGAAGAAAATGCCTGTCGCCATGCTGTTGATTGATTGGGATAGCAAAATAGGAGCAGTTCTCAAGGCCAAGGTGCCGGAGGATTTTGCGGAATACTATCAAGAAGATCTTAACACTGAAGCCATGCGAATTTTCACGTCTCACGCAATGGGAGAAGCTACAGCTGGATTCTCTACGCTGACAGTTCGTATTGGCGGAGAAGAATACAATGTCGCTTCGTATTATACGGGTATTGTTCGTGAGGAAGAACAATACTGTATCTCGCTGTTACTTGGCCCTTCGGAAGATCCAAAGGTATACGAGGCAGCAATCACTTCGGTAGTATCTCCGTTGATGAATGCAGTTGTTTCAATGACTGATGCGGAACTGCAAGAAGAGCTTGAGAACACCTACCGCCGGATTATTCGCCTCGCAGGAATGGCTGATGAGTCAAGATTGGCTCGTCTTTTTGCTGACGAGGTCTCACGGGCTGTATTCCCCAAACTCTGGAAGGGCGGCATCTCAAAGGAAGACCTTGAAGAATGGCTCAAGATGGTAACAGGCCTCCCAAGTGTAAGTGTCGATTCAATCCTTGCCCCGTTTGAGGAGCTAGGAATAGCCAAAGTCGAATGGGTTGATGAGATTGGCAGAACCTGTGTTTTCATGATTAAAGACTTAGAAGTTTTCCGGGCACCACCTCTACTGGCTATGGAAACTGCGTCTGAAGTACTCGATCCCGAACTTGCAGCTGAATACAAGACTGAAGTGCTTGAGTTTCTCACGGAATGGCAAAAGACGCCTGAAGACACAGTCGCTATAGCCGAAATCCTGTCGGATCCTGACTGTTATGACATATTGAGCATTCTACGGCAGCGACCGGTGAACATTCCGGAGCTTGAAGCAACCTTGGGAATCCCACCGAAGGAACTACGTCAAGCCATACAGACCCTGAAGAAGTACAGAGTCGTGTCCGAAAAGCGCCGCAAGGAACCGTCTGGAGAATATGATCGTTGGTTATTCCTACTCAACGATATCCGTGTACGACTATTCTTCCCAGAATATTTCCTGCAGACTCTAGTACAGGAATTGGAAAAAGATCCAGATGATACCCGGCAAATGGAACTTGTAGAGCAGCATTTGCGGCTACTCAGGGACAATTTCCCCCGGTAATTTTTCTGTAGCCTCTCCACCGACCAGTAAAGTTCTTATTGACCCATGTGAAACTGTAGCTGTCTGAGGTACGTGGCTTTCCCCGTACGAAGAAACCTGTTGCGAAACACGCACGGTCCCAAAATTTGCACAGGTTTTCTTGCATTGGTCCCCTTGCACAGTTGGGATATTACTCTCAGCTGCAACATACCACACGTATCTTAGAAAATGGTCGCTCCACGATGGAAAAGGCCTGCGGGTACGAGACGGCTGTTTTCTGGTCGCTTGTACCCGGTTCTATTTATCGATTTCAAAATAAATGCGTCTGTATTTCTCTTCATATTTGAATTTCTTCTTATAGAAGTTGATTGCAGGATCATTATTCACCTCAACAAAGAGGTTTGATTTCGACATCCCTTGTTTCTTGGCTTCGTGTAAAACCTTGGTAAGCAACACCGTTCCGTAGCCTTGGTTATGATACCCTTCAAGAAGTCCTATTCCAAAAATGAAAAAATTGTTTGGATTTGTTTCCCAGCCTGCACAATATCCAATAGGCTCGCCATTCTGGTATGTAAGAAGACCAATGAAGCCAGATTTCTGCTGGAATGCGTATAGTGTATCTCTAGACATTGGCTCGTAGGTCGGGGAATCTGCGAATATCGAATCCTGCAACTTCTTCCAGAGGTCTAAATGGTTTTCAGATTTCATTTCGGTAATCTGTATTCTTGTGTCTTCTTTGTTCTCAAGAAGATCATCAGAGATTTCAGTTTCCATTCTTATTTTCGTGTCCACTCTCTCGAATCCTTTTTCCTTTGCCAGAGATATGATATATGGGCGATAGCTGGAAACTATTGTTTTGATTTTTGCATACTCTCGAGACATTGCTTCTTTCAGTATTTCATCAAAAAGTCTGGAGCCGATTCCTACGGCTCTACGACTAGGTCGCACATTGACCGAGATACCGATGGCCGATGCATCCATTTGATATATTCGAGCCATTCCGTCGAGATGACCTTCAGGATTCCATGCAAGAACAAGATCTTTTTCTAAATCGAGAGGCGCGTACAGCTTTTCAAAGAATGCTGCATCTTTAGGTTGAAAGTCAGGGTTGTCATGCCCTTCGACTGCATTATAGAGATTTGCCATCTCTTCAGCGATTAGATTAAGGGATTTGTCTACGGGCCTTTGAATCATAAATCCGTCAGCAACCATGGTGATTACCTCTGCCTATAATCTTACATAGGCAATATTAGCACCACCGAATAAGTTTACGATGGACAACGAAGATTTAATTTGGCCTTCAGAAAGATGATATTGATGTCATGCAAAGGCAACTCTCTCAAGCGGTGATTAGGCTTGATTCATAACACCTATCTCGTAAAGAATCCGTCTGGCGAAATTATCGCCCATTCTAGCTATTGGCCAGTAGAAGTGAGAGAGGAACAGGTAGACGAATTCATCGAGACTCGAGAAGAGATTCGCGAACAGTCTGGGAATGAACTAACTCCAGAACTGCCACTCAGTATTGGTAATGACAAATTTATGGCTACTGAAATAGAATCAGATTTGCTTCTCATATTTGCAACTGACGAATCAGAAGACGAAAGCAATATTCGCGATCGCTTGAATGAAGCCAAAAAGGTCCTTAGCGATAACTTGGAAAAAGGCATTGATTACATTGTCGAGAACTACCAAGATCTGATTGAGGACGCAGTCACGACGCGACTCAAAATAGCTCTGGTGGGTGAAGGAGGTGTTGGAAAGACCACGACGCTCCACCTATTATTGGGTGATTCACCTCCGCTTCAATATGTCCCAACAATCGCTCTTAATTTGGAGACGGTTGAGAACATTCGCTTCGGCAACTACAGCCTTGTTTTGTGGGACTTTGCCGGACAGGAGAGATTCAGGAAGCTATGGAAGTTCTATTTCCACGGTGCCGATGTAATCTTCCTTGTTTGTGATTCTACACTACGGAACGTAATCATCAGCAAGGATATCCTGAAGATGATCCGTCGTGATGCTCCTAAGGTTCCTGTATTTGCTATAGCCAATAAACAGGACAAACCCAAGGCGATGAAACCTGAAGTTGTTCAGAAAATACTTGGTGTGCCTACATATCCAATGGTTGCAATAGACAAAGATCGCCGCGAGGAAATGCTGAGGCTTCTCATGAATGCTGCGGCCCAATACGTGGGTGTATCTGTGCCTGATTTACCACCCTCAGAAGTTCTTACCTTCGTAGATGCAGAACCCAGTGAAGTAATCAAAGAACAAGAAGAAGAAAAGACTAAGGCCGAAGAAGAAGAGGTTGAGGTGGTAGAGACGGTTCTTGTTGATGAGGAGGGACGAATCATTGATGAGGCTGAGGGAGATTACGAAGTTATCGAAGAGGTCGTCGAGGTTGTAGAGGACGAAGAACCGGCAGAAGAACCTGTCCCAGAAGTGTCCGCGGAATCTGAAGCAATTTCTGGAATCGAAGTTTCTGAGATGGGGGATGAAACCGTTGATGACCAAGAAGCTGTTTCGGTGCAAGATGGGCATTCCAGAACCGAGGAGCCCATTGCTTTCTCCTTGGAAACAACACAGGAAGTGGTTGATTCCGAAGATTCGGAAACTGGTCATGTCGACATATCATGGAAATCTACGAGTGAAATAGTTGAAGCTGAAGAAACTGGAGAAACCTCCATTGTAGAAAAAGCCGAGTGGGACACTAGAGCAGTCGATTATCACCAGAAGACAAAGAAAGAAGCCATCGAGAACGGTCGTGAAATGGCAAAAGAGATTATTTCAGAAGCTCTGGATGCGGACGATCTTGTCGCCTCCGATTTAGAAAAAGCAAGCGGTGAGGAACTAGATGCGGCTCTCGAGGCCTTTTCCAGCGATGAAACATTGCCCACCGAAGAGGAAGAAGAAAAGACCACTGCCGAGCTTGAAGAAAACACGAAAGAAGAACTTGAAGAAATACTCGGAGACATTGAATGCGTTGTCAGATCTCCTAAATGTGAAAAGGAATCTGATAGCTCGAGTGAACCCGATAAAGAAGCCATCCGCGAGATGGAACAAATCTTGGGCGAGATGGATTCAAAGAAGAAATTACAGCATGATATTAATTCTGTAAGAAAACGATCCGATTCAGGCGATGATCATAGATCTGTAGAAGAGTCATAATTTGAAACTTTGAATTAGTTTGACGCATTTCTACTAATTATTTTTATTCAAAAGTACGTTTATGTGCCTCTCGTAAGACTGATTTAGGAACCTCTCTGAATAAAGACAAGTGATTCCATTGAAAGTTGAGGACGTCGAACCCGATAGCGGCATACCTGAATTGACCGTCCGTGTTGTATCCGTAGCACCGGCTCGTATCATTAGAACTCGGAGCGGAAGGAAGACACAATTGACGGAGGTACTCGTGGGTGATGAAACTGGAACGGCTGTTTTCACACTATGGGGATTTGGAGCGGGTTCTGATGTCAAAGCTGGCCAAGTGCTTCGAATTACAGACGGGTGGGCAAAGGAGTACAAAGGAAAGATTCAGCTCTCGCTGGGTAGGTCTGGAGAGTTCCAGACGTTGGAAGGCGATGCAGGCTTGCCAGAGCTTTCTGAAATCCTGAATAATACCAAGAACAATGAGAGTTGATTGGAAAACTAACCTGGAAATGAGCGAAATGACTCTATGCTATCTATCAGGTCCAATTATCCACAAAGAAAATCGAAAAGACAATTTCTACCAATATATTGTCGATTTTCTACGTGATGAAGGGATAGACGTCTTTGCTCCACAGTTTCTTGGTCCTTCTGAACCTATTGAGATTTTTCAAAGAGATACTCAAAAAGTGCGGGCGGCGGATTTTGTAATTGCTGAGGTTTCTAACGCATCTCACGGAGTCGGTATGGAACTCATGCTGTCGATAGAATTTGGAAAGCCTCTCCTACTATTCCGCCATGCCGAGGCTCAGCGGCTTTCGTACATGGTGTCTGGTGCTAGTGGCAAAGCTCTGTTCGAGTATGGAGATTTGGATGATATTACCCGTGTTTTGGAGAGACTGAATCTGCATAATCTCATAATCAAGCAGTGTAGCTCGTGCCCTTCTGACGTCGCAAGCACTAGAAACAATAAGATTCACTGTGTCCAATGTGGTGCAGATTTGTCCGAGTAGGGTTGTGAGTGTTTGAAGGAAGAAGGTGATGTTGCACAAATTGTCCTTCTTCTAGTGTTATCTGTTTCCATGGTGTCAAGTGCTAGTATCCTCATTAGGTTCAGCGCTTCCCCCCCTCTCGCTATTGTTTTCTGGCGAACACTCTACGGATCTATTCTCATGGCTGGTTTAGCTGCTTTGAAAGGTGAGACTGCTCGATATCAGAGTCCTCACATGAAGAAAAACTGGAAATGGCTCATTCTCATCGGTATCGTATTGAGCCTGCATTTCTCCACTTGGTTTACTTCACTGTTCCTTACTACCGTTGCTGCCAGTGTTGTTCTTGTTGACTCGTCCCCTATTTTCACAGCTGTGCTTTCTACCTCTGTTCTCGGCGAGAAGCTTGGGAAAAAATCCTGGATTGGCATAGTCATAGCTGTAGTCGGTGCAATCATGTTGACGTGGAACGACCTCGAACTAATAGGCGGGGTGGCGCTTGTTGGCGATCTTTTAGCTTTGCTAGGTGCTGTTTTTCTCGCTCTTTATTTCATAGGCGGACGGAAATATGCCAAAGGATTACCTGTTTCTGTCTATACTTCAGTGGTGTATTTCACAGCAGCTATTGCGACTCTTGGTTTCTGCCTTCTCACAGGTGTGAATGTCATGATATTGGAACCGACAGAAGTAATCATCTTCTTGGCCCTTGCTATTTTCCCAACGGCTCTTGGCCATTCTGTAAATAACTATCTACTGACACTTGTTCCGGCCTACGTTGTATCAGCTGCAGTACTTGGTGAACCCATTGGGGCTACCATCCTTGCTATGATATTTTTGAATGAAATTCCCCATCCTACCACTGCCCTATGGTTCTGTACCATTCTCATTGGTGTTGCACTGGTTCTCTTCGAAGTTGCTACCAAGGGAAGCTCAGCAAAGGCAGAACTCTAGCCCTTGATGACGCCCATCGGGGTGAGTCTTAGAACCTTGGTTGCTATACCCAACTCGTCTGAGACCCGCACAACCTCATCTACATCCTTATATGCGCCCGGCGCTTCCTCTGCTATTACCGCCCCTTTCTGAGCTTTAACAACGACACCTTCTCCGCCGAGTCTACGCTGCACATCTCTGCCATAGAAGTCGCGTTTCGCCTGGGTTCTGCTCATAATCCGTCCTGCGCCGTGGGCTGTTGAACCGAAGCTGAGTTCCATACCTCGATGATCTCCTACGAGGACATAGGATGCAGTACCCATGGTTCCTGGAATGAGCACTGGTTGACCGATTTCCTTGTATGCGGTCGGTGTCTCTGAATGATGCGGTGGAAATGCCCGAGTTGCACCTTTTCTGTGTACGACTACCTTGCGATTCTTACCGTCGATTTCATGCTCTTCGATTTTTGCCATGTTGTGTGCAACGTCATATATGAGCTGCATATCCATATCTTCAGGGGCTTCACCTAGGACTTTGGAGAAAGCTTCTCGAGTCCAATGCATCATTGCTTGTCTATTCGCCCAAGCATAGTTGGCCGCTGCAGCCATCGCGCCCAGATAGGCCTGTCCTTCTGGTGAGGTTACTGGTGCGCTGCAAAGTTGTCTATCTGGAACATCGATGTTGTATTTCTTCATGGCCCTGGTCATGTTCTTTATGTAGTCACTACAGACTTGGTGGCCGAATCCTCTTGAACCACTGTGGATCATGACGGTTACTTGCCCTTCTCGGGTTATACCCATAGCTTTAGCTGCTTTTTCATTGTAGATTTGGTCGACTTTTTGTATTTCGAGAAAGTGGTTGCCTGAACCGAGTGTTCCAACCTGGGGCTTGCCTCTGCCTTTCGCGTGATCTGAAACTTTGCTGGCATCAGCCATTTCGAGATTGCCATTAGCTTCTGTATGTTCAAGGTCACTTTCCCAACCAAAGCCATTTTCTACCGCCCACTTCGAACCACCTTCAAGAACATTGTCGATTTCCCTATCTGTATCTAAGCGGATCTTTCCTTTTCGGCCAACACCAGTGGGAACATCAGAATAGAGCCGATTGATGAGTGCATTGATTTTCGGACGAACGTCTTTTTCGTCCATATTTGTTCTCAGAACGCGGACACCACAGTTGATGTCATATCCAACGCCTCCTGGGGATACAACACCTTCCTCATAGTCAACTGCTGCCACTCCGCCAATGGGAAATCCATACCCTTGATGTCCGTCAGGTAACACCGTACTCTGCTTGTAGATTCCAGGGAGACAGGCAACATTTGTGGCTTGGTTAAGTGTTTTATCTCTACGAATCTGTTGGATTAGCTTGCTCGATGCGTAGATTCGTACTGGAACCCGCATGCAGTCTTGTGTACCCTTGGAAATTTCATAGGTGAGATTACCGACTTTCTCCGCATTCAATGTGACCAAAACCTATTCAATCTAAAGCTCAGGTAAATCATGCTATAAGGCTTATGAAGCGTCATTTTTCGAGATAAAGCTCGTATACTTCTCAATGCCTTTTTTGCATTAAAAATTGAGGGTTCGGTTTAAATAATTCACCACGATAACTATGAAACAATATCTATCGGTTCATGTGATACCGCGTTTCTGGTTATCACTCAGTTTCTGAAGCGGCGGAATATATTAACTGAAATCAAATCACTCTAGAAGATGGTTGAGCTTGTCGAAGAGCTCATCGATACCTTCAAGTGCTTCAGTATCGACCTGAGGTGGAATGAATTTCCGCAACTCTAGGATTTCTGCAACTTCGGCATCATGAAACAGCCAGAATTCGTGCTTCAGGTTTTTCTTAACTTGCGCCATTCAGATTTTCACTCCAAATGATATTCTATGTAAAAATACGTGTTTTGACGATATAACTGCTTTGTTAGTAGGTATGACGATTATCGAAATTGCCTTCGACAGAGCATTCATTTCCCCGGGATTTTTCGTCTTCGTATTAAGTAAGCGACGGCAAATCATTTAATATGTGAAATCCGTTCCACTCAACTAACGGTGAACATCGTTCCATCTAACTTGGAACGAAATTTGCTTCACATATAGGTGCAAACTCATGAAAATTGTCGTCACTGGAAGCCATTCCGCGGGGAAGAGCGAGATTATTCACAGTCTGACCAATGGTGCTTGCATCAACATTGAGCGTAAAGGTACCACGATAGCCATGGATCATGGAGTAGCCGAGCTTCCTGAATTAAACGTCTTCCTCTTTGGAACACCTGGTCTGCTACGGTTTCGGACAATGAGGAAGATTCTGAGTTCCGGAGCAGACGGAATAATATTTGTGGTGGACAGCGTTGACCCAGAGGCTGATGCTCGAGCGAAGCTTTTCTTCAGAGAGATTGCTTTCTTTCTTCCTGGTGTTCCCTGTGTTGTAGCTGCGAATAAGCAGGACCTAGAAGAAGCTAGAAGAGTGGATGAGCTTCGAGAAAGCATGAAATTCTTGGCTGGACTTCCTGTTATTCCTTGTTCTGCCAAGACAGGTAAGAATGTCGAAAACACTCTGAGGACTTTGCTTTATTTGGCTATGATGCAATGGAGTGAGGTTTTCGCAAAATTCGCGGAGTATAGCGGTGCTGATGACGGACTACAAGGTCTCATGTCTGATTTGAATATTTCTCGTGAGCAAGCAGTTGGTCACCTTCGCAGATTCGAGCTCAGGAAGTTGCTAGAAGTAGATGTTGGTGACAGGCGGTTCTTTGTGAAGGATGCTGTTATGCCGTTGTTAGAGAACCCTGTACTTGTAATGGCTTAGTTACAAGCAGAAAGAGTCAAAAGAAGATAGAATCTGAAATTCAATGGTGAGCCTCATGAGCGAAGAAGAAATGGACTTCGACCCGGTACAACTGATGGAACGGGCGAGAGCGGCTAAAGATGCCGGAGAAGAAGAAATGGCTGCTCGTGCTTTCAATACTGCCGGTAACTACTACATGAGTATTGGCGAATTTGATGAGGCTCTCAAAAGCTTCGGAGAGGCTCTCGAACTATTCAAGAGTTTAGGAGATACAGAAGGTCGAGGCGATGCCTTGTACAATCTTGGCGTAGCTCAGATGAACAATGAAGAACTGGAAGAAGCCGAGCAGACCCTCCAGTCTGCGATTGATATGTTCGAACAGGCTTCAGATGACAGCGGAACTGCAGATGCAATGTATGCACTTGCACTCACGAAGCTCGGGCTTGATGAGTTTGATGAAGCTATTAGCCTATTTAGACGAGCCAAGCGAATATACAAAGACTTGGACAATATGCAGGGTATGGCAAGCATACGCATGGATATTGGCAACGCTCAGGCAGAACAAGAGGAATGGGACAAAGCCGAGCGAGAGTTCAAGAAAGCTCTGAAGATTTACGAGGACATCGATGACAAAGCTGGCATTGGTGATGCCCTGTCGTTGTTAGGCGATATTTCCGAGCTGCAAAATGATCAGAAGAAGGCAGCCGAGTACTTCGCAGAAGCTGCAGAGAACTACTTCGACGCAGAGTTATTCGAGATTACTCGAGAAGTCATCGAGCGGGCCGAGAGCAAGTATTGGGATATTCCAAAAGCCACTCGTCGTCGACTTAGAAAGATAACTGATGCAATCTATGATCAGCTTCCTGAGGAAGAGGAAGATGACGATGAGGATTACGATGATGACGATTTTGGTGATATTCCCGGCATCTAAGATTTGAGAGATTTTCAACAAGAAACAGTAGATTGTTTCACCTAGCCTTTCGTCTTCCCCCGGCCGGTCCGGGAAAAGGCTATTTGTACTCAGGCAAATCTGATTGCTTGAAGACAGGAGAATCCCCAGATTGCTCGATCGACAAAAGGCACCTCATTCATTGATTGCGATGATTCTTCTTTTGGGTACCCTTTTTCTTCCTTCGGCTTTTTCTCCTCAAACCTTGCCCGTAAGAGAGTCCAGGAATCCTGTTCAGTTCAAAATGGCGAACGGACAAGAACAGAATTACACAGCAATGCGTCGCTCCGTGTTCGTGTCCCCTGATTCAACTTCATACATTGACGAATTTTCTTACATGGCAGCCGTACCGACTAGTGTGTTCAGTCATGATGGAACGAAGTATGTATCCCCGGTGGTTCTTTCATCGAGTTCAGATTCAGAAGATTGGTTCATAGATGACTGGAAAGAGTATCTGTCTGTTGATGGTGGCCTAGAACAACTGGTGACAATCGGGGATTTTTCGATTCAGGAAAGCATGGCTTTTCGAGAGTCCTTTGGAACGGAGGTGTTTCCCCATATAGAAGGTGATTCATCAGCTGAAGTTGCGGCGCAACTTGCGATATCAGACTGGGCTTCTTCAGATACAGTCGTCATTGGGATGGCAAATGATGATTTATCCACTCTCAACACAACATCTGGAAATTCAATTCATTCATTGGATGGCTCAAGTCCTGCTTCCTACAACACATCTACAACAGTTCAACCCAGTAGTGGTGCATCCATCCCATTTACTCCACCAACCAATGCCGGGTGGCTATACGGTTCTTTCGATTGGAGTGGAACAAATTACTTCACGCATAAATTGATTGATCCAAATGGCAATACAGTCGATTATTCTCTTGCGCGTCAAACTCGATATCAACGGAATCCAAGTTTCGTTGATGAATTAGTCCCACTGCATTTCTGGTTGCCTAAGACGCTAGAAGGCGAATATACGATGCAGGTTGAGATTGGATCCCCCATTTCTGCGCCTGTTTCCATGGATTGTGATATTACATACTATCCTGGGTTCTCGCAAGAAATCAATGTTCCAGAGAACGCTAAATGGCTCAATTTGACGGCTAATTGGGACAATGCAGGGACTAACATCAACCTAGCTTTGATTGACCCTTCGGGAAAAATGGTTCAATGGGCACCTGCTGGGAGCTTGCTTTCGGGTGCTGGTCGCGATTCCATTGAAGTTCCTTATCCTAGTCCTGGTTCGTGGAAAGCGGTTGGGGCCTGGATGGATCCAAATGGCGAAACGAACAATGTCGAATTGAGCTGGCAAATACAGCGAATGGAAACCAATCCGGACTCATATTTCGAGAGCAGTGCCAACGCTGCGGTACTGGCATCTCTTATGAATGCGCCGCTACTGTATACTGGCGAAAGAACTGTACCGACAGTTACACTGGATGCTGCTAATCGGTTAGGAGCTGAGGTAGTCATTCTTGTCGACCCTCATAACATACACTCAACTGAAGTAGAGTCCCAACTGGAAACCACAGGCATCCTGAGCGTTTTGGATAACTATCCTATGGTTACTGACTGGATTAAGACCCTCTCAGGACAGAATGATGTTATTGCTACGGTACCTCAGGTTTCCAGCAATGAATTCTATCCCGCTGCTGCACTTTCCGGAGCGTTTCATGGAGCCCCAATCTTCTCACTTTGCGGAGATGATAACCAAGTTACCACAATGGCCGAAAGCACATGGGCTCCATACAAAATAGGTCCTGAAATCGAAATCTATGTGACCAGTCGTTATTCTACAAGAACTGAGAATGGTTGGTATGACGACCGTATACCGAATATGTACACAATGCGCAAAAGTGTAGATACTTTCGAGAGTTTCCTAGATACGCGAGGTGCCTACAACTCATCAGCGGGCCAATCGACGGTATTACTGTCTCCAATCGATCTCATAAAACCGAGTTTTGACAGATCATTGCAAACCCATTTCTCACCCGGGAGAATTCCCGCAAGAAATGCTGAACTGGCTTCTGTTATGATTTCAAAAGCTATTCTCCACCGTTTCTTGTTCCGTACAGCAGAATCCTCAGATGATACCCTGCTTTCGCTCTATGCATATACGGACGGAGCCAGCTATTTCGACAATTTCGGTAATGTTCGCAACATCTACCAAATTGAAGATACTCGTGACCCATTGCAGGACATGGGATTCAATACATTGATGCATGTTGGTGTAAACGAGGTCTTCAACAGCCTAGACACTCAGGTATCTCTATGGGCATTCAGTACCCATGGAACTCTCACGAGATATCCCGCTGATCCTCCAGCCCGACCCAATGGTGTCGGATATTTCTCATTCCGCGATGTTGATAGTCCTTACGGATTTGAGGAAAGTGTATCAAATCGGGAGAGTAGTGAAGATGCGGACCAACTTGTCAACCCTGTGGCCTTCACCGCAGAAAATGCTCACCACGTCATAAGAACTACCAACGATTTGTCAGGTGCAGTTGATAATATTGGATCACCTATTGTCTTTTTGACCGCTTGTTTGTTAGGCGGTTCCCAATTACCAATTCAACTGATGGAACACGGTGCTGTGGGTGTTATGGGTTCGCCGAGAACTGTCTATTTTCGAGCAGCGGGTCTGTTATCAACACTTGTCATAGAATCACTAGCAAATGGCACCGCTACTGGAGAAGCCCTTACATCTGCTCTTGATACCGTTTCTATGGACTATTCTGATCCGCTTGGATATGAGCCTGTAGACTATGCCAATCAATACATCTTGTTTGGAGATCCCGAAATTAATCTCTATGAGCCAGATTCAACGCCTCGGATTACCTCCAGCGATCCTACTTCTAACACCTATGGAACTCATACGCCGGCTCGTGGTGTCGCTTCTATTGCGGCTCTAGGCAGTACAGATTACTTGCCCAGCAGCCTCGAAACTGCTGATATTGGGTACGATTTCTACTCTGATTCTAATAGCTCCGATTTCATGTGGTTGCTCAATCTACGCCGAGCTGTTCTGATAGAGCCTGCTTCTTTGTCGTTATTCAATGATTGGATGACCCAGTATGCTCAAGACTTCCAGGAATATGTACAAGATGGCGGTTCACTAATCATCATGGGCATAAATACAAATGCAACTTGGCTACCGTGGACTTTCTCATTTTCTGATGGTTTTGCTAGCTCGCAGTTCTCCATCACTGAGGAACAGCATCCCCTGATAACCACACCTAACTCTATTGACGAGAACATCACCTGCCTAGGTGCTTTTACGAGCTACGGATCGAATTTTACTCCACTTGCTGGTGTAGATGGTGCCCCTATCCTCCTTGCTGGCATATCCGGGTTCGGGAAAGTGGCTCTTACGACATTAGATCCTACTGGAAACTCCAAAGATGCATTCATCGAAAATTCTGCGCTGTGGTATCGCGAACCGTCGTTGATGCTAACAGAAATAGCCCTATCTCAGGAAATCATTTGGGGCGGTGACCGGGTCGACATCTCAATTTCTATTACTGATAGGAAAGGTAACCCTATTTCAGATGCTGATATTCAAGCTAGGATTGATTCTACCACCGTAGATGTAGGACATGTAGGAGATGGACTTTACGAAATAACGCTAGGTGAAGAATGGACTCGTAATAGAACCGGCTACTATGATTTAGTCTTGACCGCTCGGAAACTTGGTTATGATACTCTTAGCCTTCATTTCGACGACTACCTCTACATTCGTCCTTCCCCTTGGCTACCAATCACCATTGTTGGAATCGCTGTTCTTGTGATATTGGCTGTTTGGTCTTACCGGAAACGTCGAAAGGGAGAAAAAATTGTTGATTTCGGTGGGAGTACCTATTCTCCGCCAAAAAATCATAAAACTAAGAAAGAAAAGGAAGAAGAGGACGAGGAATTTGACCCCAAGGAGTTCTTTGGGGTTGAGTAACGTGCTAAATATGACCCCTCTTTAATCATAGCAAGATTTTATAGACCGTGGAATCTTCTATTCTTAGCGCTGATATATAACAGAGGTAAGCCAACATTGTCAAGCCGCGTTGATAGAATCAATAACGCCATAAAGGATTTCGAGACTACGCCAGGAATTCAAGGAGCTGCCCTTGTATCACTTGATGGTCTCATGATATCAGCTGCACTTCCCGAGAGTGAACAGGAACGAGTTGCGGCGATAAGTGCTGCCATGCTTTCCCTAGGTGAAAAAGCCACACGGGAACTAGATCGTGGAAATCTGATGGAGATTTATGTGAAAGGTGACAAAGGTTACACTTTGATGACGTCAGTGGGCGATAGTGCTCTATTACTTGTTCTAGCTAAGGCTGATGCCCAACTTGGACTCATCTTTGTAGATATGCAACGAATGGCTGAAAGCCTTGCTGACGTGCTGTAGTTGCATATATGAGCACATGAACTGAATACGGTCTTGGGTGTACTACTCAAGCCTTTTGATTACTTCATCAATGATGATTCGAGCGATGTCTCTTTTGCTCTTCTTGGGGGTTTTCTGAGTAAAACCGTTTTCTCCAACCAGCATGACTTGATTCGTGTCTGTTCCAAAGGCAACACCTTTCTTAGCGGCATCATTTGCAACCATGAGATTGCAGGTGCCAGCCTTAATCTTCTCCCGGGCGCTTTCTTCTAGTTTTTCCTCCTCAAGACCAACCTCAACCTTGAATCCCACAATGAATAGATTGCTATGTGCCTTCCGGACCTCCTCAATTATCTTTGGAGTAGCAACAAGTTTGACTTCCCGTTGCTTCTTTTCGGATTTTAGTTTCCCCTCCGTCTTATGTTTAGGTTGATAATCTAAAACAGCAGCAGCAGAGATGAACACATCCGTGTCTTCAGATGAAAGCGATTCCATAACTTCGTCCAGCATTTCCTCGGGTGTCTCAACTGATACTACGTTAGCAAGCGACGGCGTTGGTTCATCCGTGGGTCCGATAATCAAATCAACTTCTGCTCCTCGTGAGCACACTTCTTCTGCCAAAGCAATTCCCATTTTCCCTGTTGAGGGATTTGTGAGAAAACGGACACTATCAATCCAAGCTCTTGTGGGACCGGCAGTTATGACAAACTTGCGGTCGCCAATATCATTTGGAGTGGCCAGTTGAATTGCATGCTCTAGTATCGTTCTAGTGGTGGGGATTTTTGCCTTGCCCTCTTCGATTCTTGGCGATAACACCCTAATTCCCATTTTCCTCAGTGTTCCTATGTTCTCTACTACAGCTGGATGATCATACATCGACTGATGCATTGCGGGAATTATTAATGTCGGTATGCTTGCTCCAATTGCAGAAGAAACAGTTGTGGTTACTGGTGTATCGTCAATACCGTTGGCTACCTTGCCGATGGTGTTTGCAGTAGACGGAGAGATGATTACCAAGTCTACCTTATCTGGGTGCTTGCCTGCTAGCGTGACATGTTCTATTTGTCCTGTCAGATGGGCAACTACCTCGTTGCCGGTAGCCCACTCCAGCAAATATGGGTGAACAATTTCTCTGGATGCATCGGTCATGACACAGTAGACGTCTGCTCCATGACGCATTAGTAGTCGAGCTAGAGAAGTAGTCGTAACTGCTGCAACACTACCTGTTACACAGAGAGCTATTTTCTTACCTGCAAGGGCATTGCTATAGCTACCTGTAATCATTTTGGAAGTGTGTTTCATGGTCAGCAACCGTGTACTTCCATGAATTACATACTGATAAACTGAGCGACACATCCGAGTGACAAAGATGAATCACGTTAGAATTAGAAAGCGGGGCTATCACCCATTCATTCTCCCAAGGAAGATATATGGAGAGGATTGTCTTATATTTCATGCAAATACATTTGACTAGAAATCAGTGAGGATTTGATTGAATTGGGGGATTGCGGCAGAGAGCACAATGTGTCCTAGTTCGTCTAATTGACTTCTTACTGGTGGGTGCTGACCACGTGCTGACTTGCTTTCCTACTAAGGGGGGACAGGCTTAGTGACTGAACAAATGGACAAGGAAACCCGCTACAAAGCATTCGCCCAAGCGGTATCAGACTTGGGTCATTCAACTCAGTCTCTTTTCATAACTCAGTCTCTTTTCATACTGCTGATTAGACTGGGAGGTGAAGCTTGCCCCTCCCAAGGCAAAGAATATATGAGGCGGACTGAATCACCACGTTATCGCTGGTGCAAGATATATCTGATTTAGAGTTGCCTGTGAGTGAATCGCACAAATCGATTGATTGCAGCAGCAATATTGCAATGTTGCTTGCCCGATGTGATGTGTGGCTGGTAGGTGCTAAAGACTTGCTGGACTCGCTTTTGATATTCCGGAGGTGTACTCTCATTGGCTGAACCACCAGAGAAGAGAGCTCGCTATCAGGCATATGAGAAGACAGTTTCGGCTTTTGGCAGTCCTAGTCAGAGTCTCTTTGTAGTTGACGATGACGATGAAGTTGATACTTTTCAGCGTGATTTCAACAAATGGCTTGTCTCACAAGATATGATGGACGAGAACGGAGAAGAGCCCTATCATTTGGTGAGAATCGGTTATGATGGCGATATGCTAGATGATATGTTCAGACTCACAGTATCTGATGAGGCTGGCCATTTTGAGCCAGCTGATCTAGATCCCAGTATGCTCTACTCTAAGCAATCCATTTTTCAGCATCTCTATCAGACTATTACTCAGGACAAGTTTCTAGTCTTTCACATCACTGAGTTTCCGTTAGCGTACTATTTCGAGACTACCGTGGTAGTTGATGTGGACGATTTATCTGATGTGATCGATCCCGACGTCCATGATGAGACCATCTCTCGATATTTGGATGACCTCCGTAGACGAGGTAGTGATGAGCATCGGCGAATTTACAGTTTCTTCTATCGTATAAGCACCAGTCTTCTCATGGAATTGTCAAATGTCTTCCTTGTTGTTCCTACGACGAATATGCATAACCATCTTGTTGTAAGTAGCTGGCGCACCCAAACTCTACTTCTCGGTTTTAGTCCACTAACATGGTCTTCTGGCAGCTTCGATGTGTATGACTTGAGTGGCCGGGATATAGATGCGAGATGGGCTTACCCTGCAGAACCTTCTGATGACCCACGTGTCAAGAAGTACACCAGCTTGGTTCCGTTTGAAAGCTGATGGATATATACATTATATACAGATACCATAATTGTATGGTCATTTATATAACGGTATACTCGTACGATGCAATGAAAGCGAAATTGACACAAGGACAATCGAACCCAAACATGGCCTCAGCTTTTGTTCCTGGGCATGTAACGGGGTTCTTTACCATACACGACGATGCTAGTGATCCGCTCCAGTGTGGTTCTTTAGGTGCTGGATTCTCTGTGGAATCTGGGACTCTCACTACCGTATCCATTCTGAAGTCAACGGATTCGCGTGTGCGTGTCAAATACAATGGAAATACAATCAATGGAATCGTTTCGAAGGAAGTGGTAATGTCTATGCTGGCGGATAAAGGTGGCAAATATAGAGTCAATGTGACTCATCAATCGCCTTTAGCAGTTGGTGCTGGCTTTGGAGCTTCAGGCGCTGGTGCTTTGGGTACAGCCATGGCTCTCCAGAAAATCCTTTTCGGATCTGAAGAACGGATTTCGGCAGCGAGATACGCTCATATGGCAGAAGTCCGAAATCACACTGGTCTTGGAGATGTAATCGCCCAGACAGTCGGTGGCTTCGAAATCAGAACCAGACCGGGTGCTCCCGGTATTGGTCAGACTGCTTCTATCGGATATCCTGAAGATATACATGTTCTTCTTGCAGGATCTCCCGGTCTTGAAACAGAGAAGATACTTACTGACTCAACGCATCGAAAGAGAATCAATGCAATAGGACAGCGCCTAGTGGAGGAAATAATGTCTAATCCCACAGTGGATGTGTTTGTGTCTTGCTCAGAACGGTTCTCTGATGCTATTGGTCTTGCAACTTCTCGTGTGAAGTCTGCCTTATCAGACCTAAAGGCACAGGGCTTTACTTGGAGCGGCATGGTCATGCTTGGAGATTCTGTATTCTGTCTCTGTAAAGGAAACTGGAAAACGGCCAGACATATTCTCCGCCAATATTGGAAGAAGGAGGAGATAGTCGTCACTTCAATTTCAGCAGAAGGAGGAAATCTACAATGAACACAGACAAGGTAGTGCCAGATGACCATCCCAGGAAAGAATCGCTTGATATCAGAGAACGGATTATTGAAGGTCATGATGATAACATTGTGGCAACTGCCGGACTGTTAGCGCATGGTCGTGGAGAGGCTTTCGACTATCTAATTGGCGAAAGAACCACTCCTTCAGCTAGACAAGCGGCAAAAGCTGCGGTTGCAGCTCTTCACCTAGCGGAGAAGCCTGTCATAAGTGTGAATGGAAATGTGTGTGCGCTGGTACCTGTGGAGCTTGTTGAACTCTCCGAAATCACAGGCGCGCCTCTTGAAATCAACCTGTTTTACTACCGGAGAGAACGAGAAGAAGCTATGTTGAAGATGTTGAAAAAGGCAGGTGCACAGCAAGTACTGGGAACACATGACCGCCCCTCTGAGAAGATTCCTGAATTAAGTAGCAATCGCCGAAAAGTTGATTCTGAGGGCATTGCTGTTGCGGATACCGTCCTTGTTCCACTTGAGGATGGTGACCGGACCGAAGCGCTTAGAAGGCTTGGAAAGCGCGTTATTACGATAGACCTGAATCCCATGAGTAGGACTGCCATTAACTCCAACATCACTGTTGTTGATAATATCATCCGGGCGATGCCTGTCATGGTTGATTTGGCTAGAGATCTCAAGTCCTATACAAGTGAAAAGCTTACAAAAGCCCTTGATAGCTTTGATAACAAGAAGAACTTGAGAATCGCGATTCAAGACATAATGAATCATCTTAGGGAAATGGCGGACGCCGGGATTATGAAAGACGTTACTGCTGAAAAGGAGGCCTCGACATGAAGAAGACCGTCGATGTTGTAATTATGGGATCGGGAGCGCTTGGCTCTCTCTATGGCGGTCTTATCCAGCTTACAAACCGAGCCTCAGTTACCCTTGTTGCTCGCCCTAGGCATGTTAATGCAATCAAAGAGCGCGGTCTTCAAATACGGGGCGTGCTTGGGGAGTATTCCATTGACATAGAGGCAGTACCCGACCCAAAGGAGATTCAACATGCAGACTTGGTTTTCATAACCACGAAGTCGTACGATACTAGGAAAGCAGCCCGAGAATTGAAACACCTTGTTAGTGAAGATACATACTTTGTCTGTCTCCAGAACGGAATTGGAACTGAAGAACTGGTTTCGCGGGAATTGAACACTAAGAACGTGTTACGCGCTACTTCTTGTATGGGCGCCATGACTACTGGAAATGGTGAAGTAAAGGTTACGGGCACTGGCATTACCGAAGTTGGTACGCACTACGAAGAAAACTCTGAAGTGGTGGATTACGTAGTCAATCTGCTTCAGGATGCCTCTTTCGAAGCTTCTGGTTCTGAAGATATAGAGGCTGTTGTCTGGACGAAGACAATCGTCAATTGCGGAATCAATCCTGTTGGTGCGCTAACTGGACTAACTAATGGCGAAGTGTACAAGGACAGAGACCTCCGGGCACTGGTAGTCAATTTGGTTGAAGAAGCGGCCGAAGTAGCAGAGGCGCTCGATATCAATCTCAATACTGATGATCCTGTAAGGTATACCCTTGGTACAGCTAAAGCGACTTCCGAAAACATCAACTCGATGCTACAGGACATAGTGAAGGGGAAACGTACCGAAATCGACTTCATCACTGGTGAAATCGTTCGAAAAGCAGAGAAATTGGGGCTTGAAGCCCCCTTCAGCAAGAGCATGCTAGCCTTAGTTCGGGCGCTAGAAAGAAAGCGGCAAGCAAATGGGGATGGCAAGGAGAGTCTCCCGATGCTTCATTCCGAACAGCTCGTGGATCTTGCTTCACGAAACTAGAATCCAAATGTGCGTTTAGCCATACGGTATGATTGTTCAGCTGCATTGTTGGCATTATGAGTAACAGCTTGCATATGACCTGGCAAGGCAACTTCGAATTTCATTTCACTGAGTTTCTTAAGTGACTTCACTAGCTTCTTAGGGTCTCCAGTAGGAAAGTCAACTCGACCAAAACTACCTCCGGCGAACATTGTATCTCCAGTAATCATGATGCTTTCACCTAGGACTTCCAGGCAAACGCATCCGGAGGAATGCCCTGGCGTATGATGTACCTTGAGACTGATATTGCCGAGATCAATTATGTCTTTGTCATCGAATAGTCCGTCTACCTTGAACTGCGGAAGGGTCACGCCAAAGGTATCACTTAGTGTTAATTCCATGTTTCCGGAGTTGATTCGGTTTCCTTCGGAGCGATGCAAGTGGATTTGGGGACTATTTTCCGAAAGAAACGGAACAACACCTCCAATATGATCAATATGACTGTGGGTGAGAATAATATCCGTGATATCCTGCTGGGATGAACCAATTTTTTCAAGGTCTTTCACCAGACCCTCATGATACATCCCAGTACCAGTATCAACCAAGGCTTGTCGTTCGTTCCCACCTATCCAGATAATATTGCTATCAAACGAGCTGCTTCTCCGAAATTTGATGCTATTTGTTATTTCTTCAAACATGGTTTCTCACAACATACTCCATTAGCGTATCGATGTCTTTTTCGTTATTATAGAAATGAGGCGAGACTCTGAGCCGACCATTTCTGACCGAACAGTATATCCGGTGCTTATTCAGTTTCTCATTCAGGACTTCTGGTTCTTCCGGTGTGCATGACACAATTGCTGATTTGTTTTCTTTCCTGAAATCGTAATAATCGATTCCCTCCTCGGTGAGCCTTTTCCTAAGATAGTCTGCACAATTCATTGCAGCTTCTTCTCGAGTCTCTGCTTCAATTTCCAACAAGACATCAAGAGACTCTCGGAATCCCACATATGCCATCATTGCAGAAGAGCCACCTTGAAACCGACGTGCGTCGGGCAGGAGTTTTCGGCTATGATAACTGAAATCTACCAAATCTTTGACTCCCCACCACCCCGTTGTGATAGGATGTACATCATCCACTGCGGACTCAGAAGCATAGACATATCCAGCTCCGATTGGTCCTATGAGCCATTTAGCACTCTGTCCCGCGGCAAAATCAACACCTGACTCTGCAAGATTAAAATCAACACAACCTGCTGCTTGGATTACATCGACTACTAGATATCCCCCAACATCATGAACGAGTTTTGCAAGTGCCTTCAAATCTGACTTGTAACCTGTGCCAAACTGAATGAGGCTAACCGCTAGGACTTTCGTGTTTTCGTCTACTGCTTCTGCTAAACGCTCTGGCGGAATTGCTCCTTCAACAGATTCAACTACGCGCAGTTCTGCACCATGTGCATGTTCTACATTTTGCCATGGGATGTAATTGGCGGGGAACTCCAAGTCACATACGACCACATTTGATTGGTCTGGATAGTCAATACTGTGTGCTATGGCGTTCAATCCTGCGCTGGTACTTGGGACGAGCCCGTAGTTGTTTCGGTCCCCTCCAAGCATTTCTGCAAGTTTGTTCCGGATATCCTTGAATAGTGCCAATGTGTCCTCAAAATCCCTACACACCGCTGCCCTATCCTCCAAATAGTCACGAACTGCAGCGGCCATTCTGGCTGGAGGGATGCCTGTGGAGGCGTTGTTAAGATACGTCATATTCTTGAGTGTAGGGAATTCTTTACTGACGAAGTCTGGATCAATTGCATCTGGCATCATTCTTCAAGAGGCGGAGAATCATACTTCTCTGATAAATTTGCGCACCTAAAGCTTAAGTTGAGGTGACCCACCTAAAGTTTAAGTCTAGCCGATTTACCTTATTGTCTGTACATCTACGGATGATGGAGTAAGCTGGCAAAGCTAGAGGAGGTTGCCAACAATTGTCTCTGTTTCGGAGGATAGTGGACCGCCTTAAAAGAGCGGTAGGAAAAGAGAGCAAAACAGAGGACACTGTTGCGCGAAAAGACGAACATGAAGACCTTCCCTCGAAAGAGAAAGCTGCAAGCAGCTCGGAACGCCCCCTCTCAGCTATAGACCTTCCTGTTTCACCCACAGGAACAGTTTCTGCACAGACGTCGACAATACCTCTAGATACGGAACGAACAGAGAGTCTTGCGAAAGAGGCCAAAATCAAACCTCGTACCCCTGAAGAGATTGTTCCAGGCAAGCTGTTGAAGAGAGATGAAGAGGGGAGAATCCATATCAAAATCGTATTCTACGGCCCATCCCTTTCTGGTAAAACAACTGCGTTGAGATGGCTTTTTGCAAACATCCCATCGTTGAGCCAACGCAAGATGGTCGAAATCAGTGATGAATTGGGTAGAACAACATTCTTTGATTTTCTACCCGTAGCTGCACGCGGGAGCAATATTGTATTTGATGTATTCACAGTAGCGGGTCAGCGAAGACATGCTCGAAGCCGAATCAGTGTCCTAAAGGATGCTGATGGAATAATTTTCATGGCAGATTCTAGACCAGAGTCTATGAACGAGAATCTTGCTTCCATTGAGGAATTGCGAATTGCACTAGGAACTGACCGGGTGGCAACGATGCCAATCATTGTCTCCCTCAACAAACGTGATCTTCCCAATGCTCTACCCCCTGATTATATGATACAGATGCTTGATTTGGAGGGCTTTCCGGTCTTTGAGACCATAGCCACAGAAGGCAAGAATCTCGTGCGTATGTTCCAGCGGGTATTGCGTGATGCACTTGTATTCAAAATCGGTATGTAGATTCAGGTTCTTTCAACGGGAAGCTTGCCTTGTTCAAGTTTTCCTATTAGCTCGATGAGCTCTTGTTCAGCCGCTTCAAGTATTCTCTTACCTTTTTCAGGCGTTGCCTTCTCGGGCTCACCATACATGCCGTTGGGAAGAAGCTCATCTCTATGGATGGCTGACACAATTCTGAATCTTGATTTCACCCGTGCAGAAACCGCTGGCTCCATATCTACCAGCTCTGGAGAAACTGCCATAACTTCAGATGTTTCATCTTCTCCCGCATGCCCCATTTCTGTCTCAAGTACTTCTTTGCGTGCATCTTCGCCCAGGTCCCGCCACCAATTGACAATGATGACGGAGCGTTCTCCCTCCTCTGTGGCCTTTTTGGCTGCCTGTTGAAGTGACGAATAGTTGCCGCCATGTCCGTTTAGGGCAATAATGAATCTGAATCCTGTGTTGAATACTGATGACATTACATCGGCATAGAATCTTGCCAGATTCTCTGGTTGGATTGAAATTGTTCCTTTGAACGGCAAGAAGGACCAGCTATCACCAAATGGCATACATGGAAGAACGAGTGCATTGGTTTTCTCTGCAATCCTTTGTCCAAGATGTGACGGTAGGATACAGTCGGTTCCCAATGGAAGATGATTTCCATGTGTTTCAACAGCTCCAGTAATGACAACAGCAACTTCGGTCTTCTTGCTTGCGTTCATGAATTCTTTGTATGTGAGATCACTCCATAGCGGCATTGCTATTCGATTTGGGCACTCGTAAACGGATTTATGAGTCATCCGTTAGATACCTTCAATACCTGTAGAGACCCCCTGTCCCAGACTCGGCGATTCCAGCTTCACCTAAACGAAAAGGTAATATTGGCTCTGATGATGCCTCCGTATTGAACAGTATTTCGACTGTTTCAAAACACGCAATACACAGCCCCGTGGTGTAGCGGTCAAGCATGGCGGGTTCTGGTCCCGCTGACCTAGGTTCGAATCCTGGCGGGGCTACCACTTTTTTCTCCTGAGCATAGTACATTTCCCCCAACCTTCCAATAAATCGAATAACTGTCTTATTTATATATACATGGGTAAGAGTTAGAATATTAAGGATTTTTAGAATATTTCTATCAATTTAGCGAAAATCTATAGATTTATAGGCACTCTTGCCCAAATAAACTGTGGAGAAACGATCCCGCACATCGAGGCTAATTACTACGTCTCCTGCTGGTATGTCTACGTCCCTCCCGGCGAAGATCTGCAGGTGCGGGGGATCTCCACCACGTTGTACTTCTTTTGGATGAAAAGCTTCATATCATTCTCGCGGACAGAATTCAGAGTGGTTGACCCTTATGAAACAAGAAGAACTTGGCTGGGATCAATTCTGGGCTGAGATATTCCGTGTAAAGCATAGAAACTGCATTCAAGGTATTGAGAAATACGATGAGATGTTAGCTGAGTTCTGCTTTGAAGTACTGGATTTGGATGAAGAAGACCGAGTCTTGGATATAGCCTGTGGTGCTGGAGATCACGCTATCGAGTTCGCAAAAATGAATTTGGATGTGTCAGCTTTCGACCTTTCTGAGACTCTGATATCTGTAGCTGAGGAGAGAGCGGAGGAGGAAGGTGTCGAAGTTGATTTCCATGTTGGCGATATGCGTGAAATGGACTTCGAGCTTGAGTTTGATGCTGCAGTTCTATTGAGTCATAGTTTCGGTTTTTTCGACCATGCTGAGAATAAACGTGTGCTAAAAGGATCATTCGATGCTCTAGTTGAAGATGGGCGACTACTTCTTGACTTGTTGAATCCCTACAACTTACCAGATTTTCAACAAACATGGACAGAACTGGAAGGCGGATTCCTCCTTAGCCGTGCACATGTTCTTGATGCGGCTTCGAGCGTCTTGAGGGGACGTCCGGCAACTTTTATCGATATTGAAGGGAATCGTCTAGTATCAATGAATCAGGATGCTTTGGCTAACAACGATGTCCGGATATACACGGCACTGGAAATAGAAGGTATGCTGAAAGACATCGGATTCAAGAAGGTGGAACTTTACGGATCCAATAAACTGCCCAAGATGCCTTATAGCGCAAATTCGGAGCGCATGGTAGTTGTTGCCTGTAAATAACAGCTGCCTTCGATAATCTTTTAAGACCAACAACGTCGTGACCACTCGTGCTACCGGTGACACCGCCGGCGGCCTCCCAACCGAGTTTTCTCGTAAGGATAAACTTCGGCAGTTGGGAAAATGCTATCAGAATTTACGGGTGATTATATTGGTCAAAATCAAGGAGCCAGATGCGATTAGAAGGCTCATCAAATCAGAGGACTACAAACATAAGCGGATTATTTCGATAAGTGCACACATAGATCACGGAAAAACAACGACGACGGATTATCTCATGCGTCGAGCAGGTCTTATGAGCGACGCTGCTGCCGGCGAAGCGTTGATGACCGATAGCGACGAGGAAGAGCAAGAACGTGGTATTACCATCTTTACTTCTGTCGTGCTACTCAACTTCGAGGTGGAGGGTGAGGAGTATCTTGTTCAGCTATCAGATACCCCAGGCCATCTCTCGTTCACTGGTGAAGTATCACGTGCTCTACGTGCTAGCGATGGTGTAGTCATTTTGGTTGATGCTCTAGAAGGTGTAATGACACAAACAGAGACGAACATTCGTCTTGCAGTTGGAGGCGAAGGATGTAAACCTGTTTTGTATGTTAACAAGGTTGACCGATTAATCAACGAGCTGAAACTACCTCCAAAGAAGGTCTATGAACGAATAGACATCATTGTGGCGAAGGTCAATGAACTCATCAAGAAATATGCGCCTCCAGAGTTTGACTGGCGAGTTGCTTTCGAGGATGGCAGTGTTGCCATTGGAAGTGCCAAGACTGGATGGGCATTTACCATGGAGACTCTCCAGCGCCAAGGAGTCAAACCCGATATTGTCTTTGAGAAGTATCAGGAAGGAGATGACCGCTGGCTGAGAGAGAACCTTCCGCTTGATGATGCGCTTCTTGAAATGATGGTGAAACATCTTCCGAATCCAAAGGAAGCTCAGAAATTCAAAATACCGAGAATCTGGAAAGGAGATCCAGAAAGCCCCGAGGGCAAGGCACTACTTGAATGCGATCGAGATGGTCCTCTATTGGGTATGATTACGAAAATCTACGTCGATCCTAAGAGCAAGCGACCAACCCTTATTGGACGTGTCTTCTCGGGCACTCTTACGGCTGGACAGGAAATCAAGCTAATCAACATGAAGAAGCGAGCCAGAGTTAAACGCCTGGGTGTTCAAGAGATTACAGATATCCTGCCTATGGAAGAGATACCGGCAGGGAATCTTTTCTCGATATTTGGTTTCATCTGTCCGTCAGGTGAGAGCTTCGTAGATGCGGGTTCAGATATGAAGGGCTTCGAGGCAATCGAATATGTGAGCGAACCTGTTGTGAGCCGAAGTATTAGACCGAAGGATCCTCAGGATATTGCCAAGCTCGGTGATGTTGTGAAAAAATGGATTATGGCCGACCCAACCGCGAGGTTCTTCCATGATAAGGAATCTGGTGAGTATCGGCTTGATGGAATCGATCCCCTTCAAATCGAGATTCTCACACGTCGTATCAATGAACAGGTGCCGATTATCGTCTCAGAACCAATAATTGTGTATCGTGAGAAGATGACAGAGCGTGGAGACGAGTTCTTCACAAAGTCTCCGAACGGACACAACCGCCTAGAAATGCACCTTGAGCCTTTGAATGACGAAACTGTGGAAATGATTCGTAAGAAGAAAATAACTGCGGACATGGACGAGAAAGAGCGTGCCAGAATGCTCCGTGATGAAGCTGATTGGGATCCAAAGGTTGCTAGGAACATTATTGACATCTATGAGAACTGCATGCTTGTTGACGACATGAAAGGCGTACAACGATTCGATCGAATTGAACCCTATGTGAAAGGTGCTTTCCGCGAATTTGTCGATTCTGGTCCCCTTGCTCATGAACCCGTCATGGGAGCAAAGGTCGTGCTGACTGATGCTACTGTCCACACAGACCCAGCGCACACGGGCTACAATGAGATAGCTACAATGACACGTGCTGGTCTCAACATGGGCTTCTTGACTGGTCGACCTGGTTTGTACGAACCTGTTCTTAATGTTGACATCAAGACACCTCCCGAGACACAGGGCGGTGTTATCAAGGTCCTTACCTCCCATAGAGGACAGATTGTCACAATAGAAGGCGAAGAAGACGCGGTTACAGTGAAGGGCACCTTGCCTACTGCTGAGACAATTGGCATTGCTGACGAGTTCCGCAGCGCTACCGCTGGTAAAAGCTTCTTTGGTTACGAGTTCAAAGATTTCGAGCCATTGCCAAGTAACATGCAAGAAGAGAAGATTCTGGAGATTCGTGAGCGAAAAGCCATGCCAAAGGAATTGCCCAACTTGAACGCTTGGAGCAGGTATATCTACAAGCGAACAGGCTAAAGCTTTCAATATCAACGAAGGAGTGTGGTCAATCCGCACTCCAACTAATTCTTTTTTTGTATCTTGGAATAACTATTTCACTCACCATTTCCATTGGTGCCAAGATTGCTTATGGGTCTAGATACGCTTTCTGTGCTTGAGACACTTGTTGAGACCAATACCGTTTCGGACAGAGACAAAGGAAAAAGGGCTTCATCAGAGTGTCCAAAATACATTACGAAGACCATAGAGGATTTCGGATTTACAACTGATATTCTGGAGTCAGAAGGATATTGGAGTGCATTCGGGAGAAAGGGAGATGGCGACAAGAAGATTCTGTTTCTTGCTCATTTTGATACTGTTCCCCCCGGGAAGGGTTGGAAGACCGATCCTTTCGAGCTTGTAGTCGAGGGTAACCGCGCCTACGGCCGGGGAACTTGCGACGACAAGGGAAACATCGTTTCCATGCTCCTCCTAGCCGAAAAGCTGCAAACAACTAATCCGTCGATGACTGTCATGCTGGCAGCTACTGGTGATGAAGAAATAGGTGGGGCTCATGGCGCTGGGAATCTTAGAAACTATCTTGATGAAAATGGTCTTATGCCCGATTATGTTGTAGTGGCAGATGGAATCGGTCAAGTGATAATCCATCGAAGACGAAACGCTTTGCCGACCCACGTAAAAGTAAAGAAACACCTCTCTCAGATGAAGGGAGAAATCGAGACCAAACAATTCCAGACTGATCTTTTTGGCAGTGATACAAGACATTCAGCCTACCAACGACCTGGCGTAGATCGGCATGCCCTCTTGGCTGCCTCGAAATACCTTGATTTGCATCCATTTGCTGGAGTAACCAAGGTTGAAGGGGCTTTCGTAAAATCAAATGTGATTCCCGACTGGATTGAGCTTGAGATAGTGCATCCAGATGAATCTGGTGCGACGGTTGACTATGATCAGGGCCTTACTGACTTGTTACGAGCAGCTCTTCCAATGGCTCAAGCTGCATTTCCAACCGAGCATTCCGATATGGGGAAGGTTGTCTCTCCCAACTTACTCGAGCTAAAGGACGGTGTATGGGATCTCTATCTAGATGTTCGAGCCATGACAAATGATTCGGAAAGTGCAAAAAAAGCGTTCCAAGAATCACTGCGAGGAAAAGCCGAAGTTACATCTCTTACGGTTGGTGCAGGGCAAGGTTACGTTGATTCCGATCCCAATTCACAGCTAATCAAAGCGGCACGAAAAGCTCTTGATCGTATAGGAATCAAAACCCGATTGATTGAAGGTGGTGGCGCCTCTGATTCGCGTTATTTCGCGGGTGAGAATACCCAAGTCTTTGATTTTGGCCCAATTGGAGACAATCTACACGGAGCTAACGAATGGGTACTTGTGCCATCTATCGAGGAGAATGCCGAGTTCTTCTACGAACTCATCAACATTCTCTCATAGTGTATTTCGGCAATAAGCCACTACTTCGGTGTCATACCGACTTTCAGCTTCAAGTCGTCTATCTCCCAGTCTTTGACATACTCAAAACTGTCCCAGTCCACAGTCTCATCTGGGCCAAAGAGCTGCATGGATTCCGCACGTGTTTCTGTTGCCAGATAGTCTGAAAACATGTCGGTCAGTTCTACGGATTCTTCATCTGAGAATTTCAGAACAAGCTCAAGCATCTCTTCCACATCAAGATCCATCTCTTTTCTCATGACCTGCACTCTACGCGTTACATCGCGGACCAATCCTTCGGCCTCGAGCTCTCGCGTACGGGTATTATCTACATAGACTGTTCCGAATCTGCTGTCCGAACGACTGAGTTCTCCTACTAGCTGCTCACTGAAACTGACATCATCGGGTTCTAGTTCCACCTCTTTCCCGTTGACATCTAACCTCGCCAAACCCTCTTCCAGCTCTTCCTTCAACCTTTTTGCATCAACATTTTCAAGGGCAGAAACTACTGCATCAGTATCGCCCTTGAACCTAGGGCCAAGATTCTCATAGTTGGGGTAGGTCTCGAGTTCGATGAACTGGGATGCCCGTTCCGAATCAATAACCTCGAATTCTCTTGTATTTAGGTCTTCCAAGAGTATATCGTGAAGGTTGTTTGCCCGCTCAGCTGCATCACCGGAAGCCGGGACAAACATGATTTTCTTCACAGGATGTCTCAGCTTTATTCCGCTCTTGTTTCGGGCATGGCTTGCTGCTGATCTAAGCTCCTCCAAGACATCAAAGGTTGCTTCGAGTTCCTCATCCAGATAAGAATCATTGACATCTGGCATATATGCCATGTTTATCGTTTCTGGTTGATCATCAGAGAACCTCATCAGAAAGTCTTGATGCAGTTTCTCGCCGAAGTACGGTGTGAATATATTCATGCAGCGGAGAGAGGTCTGCAGAGTGTAGAATAGCACATCATATGTCATCAATTTCTCGGGATTATCACTTTCTAACCAGACTCTTCGCTTCACAAGTGGGAGGTAGATTCTACTCAAGTCCTCAGTTATGAAATCAAGGAGGACCCTTGAAGCGTGATGATAGAGATACTCGTCCATATACCCATGGAACTCTTCCAGGACACTCTGGACTCGCGATACGAGCCATTTTTCTTCCAGTTTGGCATCTGAGAGACCCGAAAACATCCGGTCCTTGTCAAATACAAACTCGTCAAGCTCCATGTAAGTTTCAGCGAAGAGAAAAACGTTCCAGAAAATATCAAGTCGCTTTGTTATATGGTTCACTTCTTTGTTGCTGTAGTTGAGCCTTGTCCACGGTGCTGATCTGCTTAGCATGAACAATCGGAATGGGTCTGCGCCAACTTCATCAAAGGCATCTTCTGCCCACACTACATTTCCTTTTGACTTGCTCATTTTTCCTCCGTGTTCATCAAGAACATGTCCTTGGCTTACACAAGCTTTGAATGGTGCTTCTCCATGCATTACTACCCCTGTGTAGAGGAGGCTATAGAACCATCCTCGGGACTGATCCACTGCTTCAGTGATGAAGTCATATGGGAAAAGCTGTGGGAACAAGCTCTCATCACCAAGATAATCCACACTGGCGGTATGGGCCATACCTGAATCAAGCCAGCAGTCAGTAACAAAGCTCTCTCGATGCATCATTCCTTCACATTCCGGGCATTCAAGTACAACCTTGTCAACCCATGGTCGATGCAATTCGAACTCGTCCGGAAATTCAACTGCTTTCTCTTTCAGTTCTTTGCGTGAACCTATGACTACCTCGTGTTGACAATCATCACACACCCATACTGGCAGTGGGGAGCCCCATACTCTGGACCTGGATATGCACCAGTCATCAGCATTGGCCACCCAATCACCGAAACGGCCCGAACCTGCCCATTCGGGGGTCCAGTCGATTTGTTGGTTCTTCTCAACCAGTTTCTCTCGGACACCTTTCATTTTGAGAAACCATTGAGTACTATCTGCGACATAGATTAACGGTGTATCACAACGCCAACAGTGTGGATATTCGTGATCCACGGTCTCATCATGAAGGAGTAAGCCTTTTTCATCCAGTTGTTTGGGAACAATTTCGTTTGTATCAAAAACATACTCCCCTTCGAACATGGGAACTTCTTCAGTAAATCGTCCCTGCTTCGTAACTGGGCAGAAGACAGGCACGCCAAATTCTTTACCTATGTCAAAGTCATCAGGTCCGAAACCTGGGGCTGTATGAACTAATCCTGTACCTTCATCTACTGTAACATGCCTTCCTGTGACCACTGCATGCATGTATTCTTCATCGTGTTCTTGGTGCCATTCGACTTCGTCTCTGAATGGATGTTCGTATTTCCATCCGATCATTTCGTTGCCGCCTATTTTCTCAACTACTTCATAGTCTTCAACACCTGCTTTGTCCAAGACTGTTTCCATCAAATCCTCAACGAGCCACCAATATTCATCATCTACTTTCACTTTGACGTACTTGTAGTCGGGATGAACAGATACCATCTCGTTTGATATGATGGTGAACGGAGTGGTCGTCCATATCACTAGATACTCGTTTTCTACCCCTTTTCTCTTGAATTTGACATATATAGACGGGTCTGTTTTTGTTTCATAACCCTGGGATACTTCGTGACCTGAGAGCGCGGTTACACATCTGGGACAGATTGGATTTACTCTATAGCCCCTTCCCAGTAACCCCTCCTCGCTTGCCAGCTTAAGAAAATGCCACACATGTTCTATGTAATCATCTCTTCTTGTTTTGTAGGCTTCCTCGTAATCGAGCCAAAGACCTAGACGCTTGGAATCTTCAACCCACCCCTCAAGGTAGTAGTCCACAAGATCTTTGCATTTCTGAACGAATTGGTCGAGCCCCATTGCAGATTCTATTTCCCCCTTTTCAGCGATTCCTTCGTTCTTTTCAACTTCAAGCTCTACAGGAAGCCCTTGCATATCCCACCCACCCCGTCTCCAGACATTATATCCTTTCATTGTCATGTAACGTAACTGTGCATCTTTCATTGCACGTCCCCTAGCATGACCAACGTGCATGAAGCCATTCGTAGTGGGTGGTCCTTCCAAGAAATTCCAGCGTGGTCCTGATTTTCGGTATTCTACTGTCTTCTGATAGATGTCCTTTTTCTTCCAGAACTTGAGTATCTCGTGTTCGACTTCAACTGGGTGGTATCGTTTTGGCAAATTGGTCATTGTAGCCCACACTCTGAATAAGCTTGTCTGAGTAAGAAATCACAAAGTTGGTTCTTTGTTTCATGCATCGGTGAGACAGTGCTATATCTAGATGGCTCATGTAAAACCGTTTGCTTAACTGATTTGGCGATCCATCCTTGTCTCACCCAATGGTGTTCCGCACTTCCGTGAGGTCTGTGTCAGTTAAAAAGCTTAGGCTAATACTAATTGTCCAGCCCATTATCATATAGCTCCTCGTATGGCTCTTCTACCTTTAGATAGGCTATCTAAAGAATGCTTAATTGACCTGTTTCGCATCGAAACTTACTGACTAAATAGTTCTCAAGGTGACAAGAAATGGCTGACCTATCTGAAAGATCGCTTGACAAATTGGCTGACACTATTTTAGAAATCAGATGGCAGAATTTGCTAGAAGTATGGGCTGTCATTCGAGAGAAGATGGAAGAACAAGGAACTGAAGCGGTAAAATCTGCCTTCGCTGGTGCAAGACATAGAATACTTGATGGTCCTCTCGAGGATTACAAAGAGGTTCGCTGGGGTATCAATCTATGCCCGCACTGCAACGATAACAACGTGGAGAAGAATGGTATTGCCTATATGGATTCAAGCGGAGATGGATTAGAATTCAATCAATGCCTCAATTGCCGCATAGGCATACTCTATGATTTAGAAATGGCAAGAGGTGAGATGGATAGTTATGCTATCGGTGTAGGAACACCTGCCCAATTCAACGGACTCTCTTTCTTCTGGGTTGCAATACCCGCCGATGAATTGAAGGATCGCTCACCAATGTATGAAATTATTGAAGATGGTCAGTGGATTGGGACATTGTCCGTTGATGCAGATAGGAGTCTCCAATTCCTTTCATTTGAGAAAATGACTGTTGACGCACCTCGTGGAGCAGACGAAGTTTGGTCTGATGAAATCCCTAGCAAAGTTGAGAAGGCTTTTGGGGAATTCACGGAGGTGGCTGAGGATCAGTTGGAAGTTGCGCTTGTTCTCTAGGGACTTCCAATGGGCACTGGGTGGTTTGGTGTTGACGCGAGAAAAGCTTGTGCGTGATAAAATTCCTGAGTTGATTCGACAGAACGGTCAGAAGCCGAGGATTCGCATTGCTACCAACAAAGAAATGGACCACCTGCTTCGGGCTAAAATTGTCGAAGAGGCCCAGGAGCTTCTTGAATCCGGTAAACTCGAAGAAGTTGCTGATATTTGTGAGGCCATCGACGCTTTTCTGAAACATAGAAATATCCCGACAACTACGATTGATAATCTTCGCAAAGAAAAGAACAAGGAAAGAGGGGCCTTTACTGAGGGATATGTCCTAATTACGTAGAGATAACCCACTTTCCCACGATTTAGATTATAATTCGTTGGATAAAGGTTATATTCATTCTAGAAGGCCGAACACTAGAATACCACTCTGTTCAGTGGTGGTAAAAGATAAGCAAGGATTTGATTTTCATGGAACCAGAGATTGAGCCAGTTCCTTCTAGTGACCCTCCTCTTGAAGATGAAGAGCACGATATCTCACGATATCATGTTGAAAAACACGAAGTACGTGAATTACCCTATACAACCCAATCCATCTGTCCTGACTGTCTTCTAGCTGATGATGAAGTCAACGTTATTGATGCTACTCTCTACGAAGAAGATGGTAAGGTTATGTACAAAAAAGAATGTGAGAAACATGGTGAATTCATTGACATCTACTGGGGCGATGCTGATATGTTCAGGAAAGCCCAGAAGTGGTGGTACAAGACTGTAGGTCTTGATAATCCCCGCACAGAGACTGTCAATGGTTGTCCAGAGGATTGCGGTCAGTGTCCAGAGCACAAATCACATACTGCACTTGCTCTTCTTGACGTAACCAACAGATGCAACCTTCGATGCCCGATCTGTTTCGCTCATGCAGCTGAATCTGGAGAGGTCTATGAACCAACTCCAGAAGAAGTCCTAGAAATGATGAAGAATTTGCGTAGGAACAAGCCCGTTCCGACACCTGCACTTCAATTTGCGGGCGGAGAGCCTACGGTGAGCAAGCATCTTCCACAGTATCTTCGCTGGGCGAAAGAGGTAGGTTTCCGACATACAGAGATTGCAACCAATGCTATACGCTTGGGCAAATCACTTGAATATACCAGAGAGCTTGAAGAAGCTGGTTTGTCCACAATCTACATGCAGTTTGATGGTGTGACTCCCGAGCCCTATGAAGAGGCTCGCGGGATGGATCTGCTTCCGTTGAAGAAACAGGCTATTGAGAACTGCAGAGAAGCCGGCCTTGATTCGATTGTTCTTGTACCTACTGTGGTACGTGGCGTGAATGATCATCAGGTTGGTGACATTATCGAGTTTGCTGTTGAGAACCAAGATGTTGTTCGTTGTGTGAATTTCCAGCCTGTTAGCATCACAGGAAGAATTGATTACGAGAAGCGCCAAGAAATGCGAATAACCATTCCAGATGTTATTCACAAGATCGAAGAGCAGACGGATGGCAAGATTCCTGCATCAGAATGGTATCCAGTACCAGCTATGATGCCTATTGGTCGCGCAATGGGACTCATGAAGGGAACTCCCCAGTTAGAACTTAGTGCTCACTTTGCTTGTGGAATGGCGACCTTCATCTACATCAGTGAGGATGGAAGTTATGAACCTATTACTAACCTCATAGATGTCGACAAATTCATTGAGCTTATGGAAAACATTTCCAACCTGTATGCTGATGGAAAGTTTGCTGCTAGCAAACGGGCTAAGGCTAAGCTTGCTGCAGGATTGCGACATGTCAAGCGAAAAGGATTGATGAAGGACCTACTTGGTGCTTTTCTCAAACGGGGTGACTATGACTCACTCTCCAAATTCATGCACCGCATTATCATGATTGGCATGATGCATTTTCAGGATCCGTATAACTTCGATTTGGAGCGTGTACAGCACTGTGATATTAACTACAGTGTACCAGATGGAAGAATCATACCATTCTGTACCATGAATACTATCCATCGGGACAGAGTTGAAGACAAATTCAGTATGCCCATCAAGCAATGGAGAGAACGCAGCCATCCTGATAAGATGGAAGAGGAAAGTATCTCCGATCCATACGAACAGGAATGAATGGAAACGGAGGATTATTCCTCCTTTCTTTTCTTTTTTTGATTGGGCTATCAGGCTATTTCTATTATGTTAATTTCCTCTTGTTTTATCGAGGTTAAAACAGGATAATTTACAAAACTTAATAAGTTGTCCGTATTTCTAAAGTTCCTGTGATTGGGTGAAATCGAAGGGTATGAAGAATAACTAAGGCGAGTGCGTGGTCTAGTTTTTTCGTTACGTGCTGCCGAGATTACCTCGCTGCAGA